>DAOVHI010000147.1 GCA_030671985.1 bacterium | reverse complement strand
GTTACATACCACATACTTTTGTTTTCCGGTGGATGCCGCAGGAAACTCCCACTTTAAACCGATAGGCAATCCTGATCCTCCACGTCCCCTAAGCCCTGATCTTTTGATTTTCTCAATCACTTCATTTGGAGTCGCTTCCGTTAATACTTTTCCAAGAGCCATATATCCGTCGGCAGCAATATATTCATTGATATCAAGCGGATTGATAATTCCGCAATTCCTGAGAGCTATTTTCTTCTGAAGCTTGAAGAAATCAATATCATTGAACATTTCCACCATTTCTTCAGTCTTTGGTTTTTTGTAAAAAAGACGTTTAACTACTCTTCCTTTTAGTAAGTGTTCCCTGACAATTTCCTCCGCGTCTTCAGGCTTGACTTTCTGGTAAAATACTCCGTCAGGATAAACAATCATAATCGGACCTAGTTCACAGGTTCCCATGCATCCTGTAGTAATGACATCAACTTCATTCTGAATGCCTACTGCGTTTATTGCTTTCTCCATTGCTCCCTTAACGCTCTCAGCACCGGAAGAAATACAGGCACCACCATAACAAAGAAGAATATGTGTTCTCAGATTGTACATAATAATATTTCCTATCTCATTTGTATTGTTCAATTATTGCGTCTAATTTTTTAGCAGATATCCGGCCGTGAACATCTTTATTGATCATAATGACCGGAGCTAATCCGCAAGCACCCAAACATCTTTGCGCTCCGAGAGAAAACCTTCTATCTTTAGCAGTCTCGCCGATCTTAATACCAAGTTTTTTCTCGAGCGCGTCTAATATTTTATTTGCGCCTCTGACATAACAAGCCGTACCCAAACATACGGTGACAGTGTGCCTGCCGGTAGGAACAAGTTTAAAATAGGAATAGAAAGTAACCACTCCCGCAACTATGCTCACTGAAATATTCATTTCCCTTGCTACGAAATTTTGCACTTCTTTGGAAAGATATCCAAAGATCGCTTGAGCCATATGGAGAACAGGAATTAAATAACCTTTTTTATTTCTATTTCCATCAATAAACTCTTTAAGCTGGTCATACTTCTGTTTATCTGTAACTTTCTTTTCCTTACAAGGACATTCCATAATTATTTCCCCTTTGAGAAAAGATATTTCTCTGCAATCTGATTATTTAGAATATGCTTCTCAAAGATTTCTTCAGCAGCCTTTAAGTCAACTTTACCATATACAACAGGTTCATTATCTTCTGTATAAATCTGAATCATGGGTTCCTGCTCACAAAATCCTGCGCATCCGGAAGTTGTGATTATAACATCGTCCCTATCGCTTTTTTCAATGAGGTCTGCCAGAGTATTCATCGTTTGCCTTGCTCCCGCAGCAATACCGCAGGTTGCCATGCAAACAACAATTCTAACTTTGTGTTTTCCCGACCGCATCTGAAGATTCTTCTTAACCTTATCCCTTATCTGCTTTAGTTCTTCTAAGTTTTTCATAGCTCTCCTTTGTATTTAAAGTTAAAAATTTCCAAATTGCGTATTAATACCAATTCTTTTAAGCTCCTTGTCAATAGATTTATAAACAAAATCATGAATTTCTTTATGCTGTATATCAGAACATCCCACAACCTCTTTAATCTCTTTTGTATTGAGAACTTGTTCATCTTCGTTTTTTTCTCCCTCTATTAAAACCTCAAAATCCACATCCGGCCAGGAACGCAGGGCATCGGCAAAAACCTTTGCCAAATTACCGAATGGTTTGGCATCGATATGAGATATATCCGTCTCAAACTCAAGGAACGTACCTTTTCCTTCTAATTTAGAAATTCTGAGAAATCCGTCTGTAGTTTCTGCTGTTTTCTTTAAAAGAGGAAGTCCCAATCCAACCTTTCGTTCTTTTCGGGAAGTCACAAAAGGATCTGTCACGTCTTCACTCTTAATACCTCTGCCGTTGTCTTTTATTTTACAGGAAAATCGCTTGTTGCAAAATCCCAATACAACTTTAACCTCCGTCGCCTCGGATGTCACTGAGTTCTCCAAAACATCAAATAAATGATCTGCTAAATCTTTCATTGTTTGTGTTTCCCAAAAAAATCTTTTAGAGACGTAAAACCTCTAATCTCATCATTGATATCTTCCATAAAAAAAAGTCCTATGTCATCAATAGCATGACTGTCAGAACCTGCTGTTACAGGAAATCCATCCAAAGTGTCCGACAAACAGAAACCTTCTTTTCTCCATTTAAATTTGGAGATTTCCACTGCATCAAAATTCGCATTCGGATCTAAAAACCCTAATTGACTGAGCATGCTGAACCTATTTTTATCAATATGCGCAGGAACAGCCAGCCCGCCAAGATTGTGAATAAGCTCAACAAGTTTATCTAATCCAATATCCAAAGCCGTCTGCCTTAATTTGTTATCAAGCTCAACAATCTCTCCATTTAAATCATAACGCACCTGATAGCCAAAAATTTTAGTATTATTGCTTGCTTTTGGCAGATAACTATCTATTTTTTTTTCTAATTTTAATAAACTTTCAACATCAGGGAAATACGCCAGAAGATGTACTTCCTCCCTGCTTGTCAACTCAACACCGGGAATAACCGTAACCTGTTCTTTTTTGCTTAACTGACAGGCCATGATCGAATGTTGAACAGTATTATGGTCAGTTATGGAAATAACGTCTAAATTTCTTTTTGATGCCATATCTAAAATCATCCTCGGTGACATTTCATCCGCGCAGCAAGCCGAAAGCGCAGAATGAATATGTAAATCAATTCGTTTCAGTTTTTAACCTCCAACATGCCGTATATTTCTCCGCAAATCGCAAATGAATCCTTTTTCGTCCTTAGTAAGTTAATCTTCTCTTCTTTGGCTTTTTCAATTACTTCAGGTTCAACCGCTACATTATTGGTAAATATTATTGCCCGAATAT
>DAOVHI010000029.1 GCA_030671985.1 bacterium | reverse complement strand
TAAAACAATCATCCAACACAAGCAACCTGATTTTTAATGTTGAAAAACTTGTAAGTTTTATCTCAAAAGTCATGACCCTTTTCCCGGGAGATATAATAGCCACAGGCACTCCTTCAGGAATAGGTCCCATGAAACGCGGCGACAAAGTGGAAGTAGTTATTGAGAAAATCGGGAGACTAACGAATTTTGTTTCTTAACTTCTTATGATAACTATGTGCGAATCTATGGGCTTCGTCGCGAATGCGTTGTAACAATTGCAGAGGTTTTGAATTCCTTGACAAAATTATGGGATTTGATTTACCTCTTACGAAAATATGCTCTTCCGCTTTTGCCAGAGCTATAATACAAACATTATCTATTCCTAATTTATCAATTTCATTTGAGGCTGATGATAAATGACCTCTGCCGCCGTCTATTAAAATTAAATCCGGCATTTGACCGCCTTCCCGCAATAGACGAGAATATCTTCTGCGAACTATTTCCTGCATCATAGCATAATCATCTATACCGCGTGTTTGTTTTATCTTAAACTTTCTCCAGTTATTCTTATCCGGCTCACCCTCTTTAAAACTAACCATCGCGCCCACAGCTTCTTTGCCGCTTACATTAGACACATCAAACCCCTCAATTATGTGTGGAATAGTGTGGCTTTTAACGATACTCTTCAGGGACTTCAATACGTTGTCAGGCTTATTTTTATCTGCGGAACTTGATTCTAATTTTAATCTTGCGTTCTTGCCAGCCATATTCAGAAGCTCAAATTTAGTTCCTCTTTTTGGAACATGTACGGCTACTTTATGTCCAATCTTCTCTTGCAACCAATCCTCTATAATACACTTATCCTTAATATCAAAAGGAACATTTATTGCTACAGGGATAAAACTGGTTTTAGAATAGAATTGTTTGATAAAAGATTCCAGTATCTCTGTGTCAGAAAATATATCATTAGGTTCCAGCAAGAAGCTCTCTTGCTCAATTAATTTTCCTTTTCTAACCATAAGCACACATATGTGAATAGTTTTTTTGCCGCTTTTTGCTATTCCGATGTAATCCTCATCTTTGGTAGAAATTAAATTCACTTTTTGTTTCTCTGTGATTTTTTCGATATTTTCTGCTTTTTCTCTGAGCTTTGCTGCCAATTCATACTGCTGATTCTTTCCGGCCAACTTCATCTGTTTCTTTAGAGAACGAAGAACCTCTTTCATTCTGCCTTCCAAAAACATTTCTACACTGTTGACCAGCCTATGATATTGCTCTCTTGTAATTTTGCCTGCACACGGACCGCTGCATTGTTTTATATGATAATTAAGACACGGCTGCTCTAATTTATGAGAGTCCAATTTCTTATTGCAATTTCTAATTGGAAACAGGTTTCTGATAAGACGCAGGGTTTTCTTTAGCCCTATAACGTCAGTATAAGGCCCATAGTAGACTGCTTTTTTGTCCGCAATGTCCCTTGTTAGACAAATTCTTGGAAACTCCTCGTATTTACTTATCTTTATGTAAGGATATTTCTTGTCATCTTTTAACCTGATGTTAAATTTTGGTTTGTATTTTTTTATTAAGTTCATTTCTAAATTTAGGGCTTCTACAGAAGATTTTGTTGCAATGTAATCTATATCTGCGATCTCTTTGATTAATAACTTATTCTTTATTGAACGAACCGGGGATGCTTGAAAGTATGATCCAACACGAGATTTGAGCGAGGCAGCTTTACCTACGTATATGACCTTCCCGTTTTTATCTTTAAAAATATAAGCTCCGCAATCAGACGGGAGCGTATGTGTTTTTTTTGTAAAAATCTCTTATAACCTCTATCGCTTCCTGAGAAGTGTCTGCAACACTGAAAAGATTCTTATCCTTTTTAGAAATATACTTTCGGTTAATAAGTTCTACGTTAATCCAGCCAACCAACTCTTTCCAATATTCTGCTCCTACCAAAATTACAGGGAAAGAATTGATTCTTTTGGTTTGTATTAACGTAATTGCCTCAAAGAACTCGTCCATTGTTCCATAACCGCCGGGAAATACAACATATGCAGAAGCATATTTAACAAACATTACCTTTCTGCAAAAGAAATACCTAAAGTTAAGAAGAGTTTTGATAAACTTGTTTGGTTTTTGTTCCCGAGGTATTTCAATATTTAATCCTATTGATTCCCCGCCTGCATTAAATGCTCCTTTGTTAGCAGCTTCCATTATACCTGACCCGCCGCCGCTAATAATAGCGTACCCTTCTTTCACAAGCATTCCTGCCAGCTCTTCAGCCATTTTATAATATTTGTCACCGGATTTTGTTCTTGAAGAACCAAAAATGCTTACGGCTTTACCCGCTCTGGATAATATCTCAAATCCCTCTATAAACTCCGCCATTATCCTGAAAACGCGCCATGTATCATCAGATTTAAAATCTTCTAAATGCATAATAATCGCCTTTTTTGCCTCTTTTTTTAAGGTATCACATTGCGCTAATAAAATCAAAGCTCTATTGACAAAGCATCTGACGAACCATATACTTATCGAAGGATTACAAGAACGCCATTAAAGAGAGGGGGTGAAATGTATGAAATTGACAAGTATCGTTTTTGCGAGTTTATTAGCCGTTGTTCTTATGGCATCTACATCAGTGGTTTTTGCCGGGGAAATGGAAGCTAAAGGGGATAAGGTATTGGCTGACTGTTGTAAAAGCCTAACATCTTGTGGTACATCTATGGAAGATTTGAGCGGCAGCATGAAGGCAGAGATTCAGCTCATTATGGATGAAGCTAAGACATGTATTAAAGAATGCAAAAAAAAGATAGCTATCGCTAAAATTGATGAAGATAAGGCTGTAATAGCAGATGCTGAAGCTTGTATAATCAAATGCGAGAACGCAATAAAGGGATGTAAAAAGGTTGAAACTACCTCTGGATCCTTAGGCAGAAGAGGAAAACTGCTGAAGGAACTTGCTAGTGAAGGACCTGAAACATTCATGAATAAGATGACATCTAAGACTAGAAAGATGACAGGAAAGATTAAACGAAAAAAGAAGAAATAGTTTTTTAATTGATAGGGCTTATATCTTTCGGGTGAGACACTCTGAATTTTGTGAGCCCTATTCTTTTACCATCATCAAACACTTGATTATTTAACTCCTATGGAATATATTACCAATTGCAATGGAAATCTTGAACAAAAGGTGTTGCTTGTGTACCAAGCCGGTACATGGAATTTTTAAATCAAGAGGGAGATCTTAAATATGAGAATATCAGACCATATCTCAGAAAAAATGATTTGTTTAACCTTAGAAAACATAACAAAGGATGACGTAATAAGAGAACTGGCCGAGTTATTAAAGGAATCTGAAGATGTTACGGATTTTGATATGTTTTTAAAGGATGTTTTTGAGCGGGAGAAATTAGGCGCTACGGGAATAGGCAATGAGATAGCAATCCCGCATGCAAGAACAAATGCTGTCGATAATATTATTATTGCGTTTGGAAGGTCATCACAAGGCATTGATTTTAATTCACCGGATAACAAACCTGCAAAACTGGTTTTTTTAATGGGTACTCCGAAAAAGGACATCAACAAATATCTTCAGGTTTTAGCGTACCTCACCAGACTATTAAAAAAAGAATCCTTCAGACATCAGCTTTTGGAAGCGCAGAATGCAGGCGAGATAATGAATGTCATAAGAGAAATTGAGAACTGATTTAGTATGGACATATTGTTTTTTATAGGATTGGCTCTGATTTGTGGTTTTATTGGAGGAAAGCTTGCCAGGCTGATCAAGCTTCCTTCGGTAGTGGGATATCTTCTTGCAGGACTTCTATTAGGGAATTCTGTCTTTAATATCTTTAGTTTAAATGTCCTAGATCGAATAAGTATTTTTAGTGATTTTGCTCTGGGAATTGTCGCTTTTATAATTGGTAGTGAGATGCGTATTGGCATATTACGCAAATTAGGCAAAGGGATTTTAACAATTCTTTTAGGAGAATCACTTGGCGCAGTTTTGCTTGTAACGCTGGGCACCTATCTTTTAACTCGTCAGTTTCATATTGCACTGATATTTGGAGCTCTGGCAGCGGCTACAGCTCCGGCGGGAACCGTTGCAGTCTTACAAGAATATAAATCAAAAGGAAACCTAACGAATACAATATACGCAATTGTTGGTTTAGACGATGGTGTAGCTGTTGTGATCTATGCGTTTGCTGCCGCTTTTGCGAAGATGTTTTTGACAGGGAATTCCGTATCATTTGTCGGAATTATAAAGGGTCCTGTAATTGAAATATTGGGCTCAATTCTTTTAGGCGGATTAATGGGAATTATTTTTGGATATTTTTTAAGAAAGCTACATAGAAAGACAGAGATATTAGCTGTATCTCTGGGGGGGATTTTAATATGTACCGGTTTATCAAATCACTTCAATCTTTCTCTTATCTTAGCAAATATGAGTTTAGCAGTAGTGTTTACAAATATTTTTCTGTTCGCGAACCGTAGAGCTTATGAATCAGTTAATCTCATTACCACCTCTATATTTATAGTCTTTTTTGTCATAGCAGGCGCTCATCTTCAGATAAAGCTTCTTCCTGCTATGGGACTGGTAGGATTAATTTATATTCTTTCCAGATCCGTCGGAAAAATGGGAGGAGCATATTTGGGAGCTGTAACGGCAAAGGCAAAACCAGTTATCAGAAGATATCTAGGACTTGGGCTGCTTCCTCAGGCAGGCGTTGCAATAGGACTTGCTATTCTGGCTACAAAAGAATTTGGTGGTTTGGGAGAAACGGGCGCCCATCTTTCAATTCTCGTTATAAATACAATTGCCGCCACTACAATTTTCTTTGAAATAATAGGTCCGATAACAACAAAATTCGCAATCTCAAAGGCAGGAGAAATAGGTAAGAAAAAAACAAGTCGCTATTAAGACTTTATGGAGGGAATGATTGATGAAACTTTTATTTATTGTTTTAAATAAGGAAAAGCATTTAGAGGATGTTCTGTCCATTCTCGTGGAACTCGGAGTTAGTGGAGCGACAATTATAGACAGTATGGGCTTAGGTCAGTTTTTGGCATATGAAGTACCGATATTCGCCGGATTGAGACAGCTTATGGGAGAGGAAAAAACGCCGTCAAAAACAATATTTGCCCTGATTGATGGAGATAAATTTCTTTCCAAACTAGAGAAGATTCTAAAAGAAGAAGGAATTGATTTTACAGAACCGAGCATAGGAATAATGTTTACCGTGCCTGTTAATGAAATTGTGAAATCCAAAGAGAATCTCACATAAAATATGCAATATTTACAAACTTTCTGGTCGATTTGGATTGAGATAATCTACGTATTTCTCCTCATATTTATCGGTGTATTTGCAAAGAGACTTAATATAATTTCTAACGAAGGCTCAAAGTCTCTTTCAGGTATCTTAATGAATATTGCTTGGCCGGCATTACTCTTCTCTGCAATGTTGAAAAAATGCAATTGGAGCCTGATAAGAGAAAATCTGGTTCTTATAGTTATCGGCGCTCTGATAGTAGTTGTAGGCTATATTATTGGAATTATTGGAGCAAGAATCGGGAAAATACCAAAACCCAGGAAGAGCGCGTTTTTATACGCTTGCATGATAAACAATTACTCTTTTCTGCCTTTACCGATTGTTTTGGTTTTATTCGGAGAAAAGGGAGTCGTCCTGCTGGCACTATGTAACCTTGGAACGATTCTCGTTCAGTGGACACTAGGAATTTATATAGTTACTGCTCACAAGCTTGAGATATCCTCTCTTAAAAAAATAGTCAATATGCCGCTTATTGCAATCGTTTTAGGAATGGTCTTAAGCGGATTCCACCCACAGTTCCCAAAACCAGTTGCGGATTTAGGTTTAGTGTTCATGCGATTATTAAGCGCTCTGGGGCAAACAACTATTCCAATTGCAATGCTTATAGCTGGTTTTGTGCTTGCGGATATTCATTACCTCAACGTATTTAAGGATAAAAATGTAATATTAATTAACGTATTGAGATTAGTGGTGATACCGGCATGCATTCTCGCACTAATTAGTTTTCTAAATATGCCGATTATAAGTAAAAAAATCGCAAGCGTAATAGCTATTATGCCGGTTGCAATTGCAACCTCTGTTGTTATAAAGCAATATGGAGGAGACGAAAAGTTTGCAGCATCCGCTATTTATTCAACAACCTTACTTTCTATAATTACAATCCCTGCTTTTTTGGTAATTATTATATTCTAACCGCTATGCCTCTTTCCTTCAGATATTTTTTTGTTTCTTTAATTGAGTATTCACCGTAATGGAAAATAGATGCCGCAAGAACAGCATCAGCTTTTCCATCCGTTAAAACCCGGCAAAGATGCTCGGGAGCACCTGCTCCCCCTGAAGCGATTACCGAAATATTCACTGTCTCTGAAACCGCTCTGGTCAGCGCTATATCATACCCATCCTTTGTACCGTCGGCATCCATACTGGTAAGCAGAATCTCCCCTGCGCCTAATTCCATAACTTCTTCTGCCCATTCTATTACATCCAGTCCAACGGACTTTCTTCCGCCATAAGTATAGACCTCCCACTCTAAGTTTTGAGTTTTCCTCTTGGCATCTATCGCCACGACGATACACTGACTGCCAAATTGTTCGGATGCTTTCCTGATCAAGTTTTTATTCTCTATGGCTGCCGTATTCAATGAAACTTTATCTGCTCCGGACTTAAGCAGCAGCCTTATATCCTCTATGCTTCTGATACCTCCTCCAACCGTGAGAGGAATAAAAACCTGTTCCGCGGTTTTCTTTACTACATCAAGAATTGTACTGCGTTTTTCTACACTTGCAGTAATATCTAAAAAAACCAATTCATCGGCATTTTCTCTTGAATAAATTGATGCTACTTCTACAGGATCTCCGGCATCCACGAGATTCAGAAAATTTATACCCTTAACAACTCTTCCGTCCTTTACATCTAAACACGGAATTATTCTTTTTGCTAACATAATGATAAAAAACTCCTCAAAACATTAAGTCCAATATCTCCGCTCTTCTCAGGATGAAACTGTACCCCCCAGACATTGCCTTTATTTATGGCCGATGTAAACTCATGTCCGTATTCTGTTTTGGCTATTATAACATTTTGATCTTCAGGCTCAGCATAATATGAATGAACAAAATAAAAATAGGAGTTATCAGAAACCTCGTTAAAAATTTTGGATTTCGAATTTTGAGTTTTGAATTTCACTTGATTCCAGCCCATATGAGGTATTTTTAAATCGTGAGTAAACCTCTTTACTTTACCATTGATTATGTCCATACCATTACAAATTCCGTGTTCTTCGCTTTGACTGAACAATATCTGAAATCCCAAGCAGATACCCAAAAAGGGGGTTCCTTTTGATATTGTCTCATGAAGAACAGAAAGAAGATTTAATCTCTTGAGATTTTGCATGCCGACATGAAATGCGCCTACTCCGGGAAGTATTATACCGTTTGCTTTTTCTATTCTCTCAGGACTATCCGTAACATCTACTTCTACACCTAGTTTTTCTACAGCCTTGCTTACGCTTCTCAGATTGCCCAATCCATAATCAATTACTGCTATCAATATCTCTCCTCAGTGCATTGGACCATGTGTCTTGCAATTTCTCTAATGACAGGTCTATTAACTTGTTATCATTATTTGAAACAATAAACCTGTTTCCGCCCGTGCTGCCAATTACCTGTAAACTTGTTTTGTGTTTCTTAGCAATTTTCTTAATTTGATTGAGGGATTTCTCTGCACAGCTGAGTATGATCCTTGACTGAGATTCTCCAAATAGTAAGGCATCCGTTCTAATGTCAAAATTCAAATTATCTACTACAGCTCCTATCAGCTTCTCTTTGTTTGACATACAGCATTCTGCCAAACCAACTGCAAGTCCTCCTTCTGAGAGATCATGAGCAGAATTGACAAGCCCATCCCTGATTGCTTCGAGCGTTGTAAGCTGAACAGCCCTTTCCATTTTTAAATCAAGCTCAGGAGCATCTCCTCTGACCAATTCGTGAACTAGCTTCAGGTACTCGCTTCCTCCTAGTTCTTCCAGTGAAATTCCAAGGAGAATAATCAAGTCATCTTCATTTTTAAAATATTGAGTACAGACTTTATTTATATCATCTATAATGCCTATCATTCCGATTGCAGGAGTAGGATAAACGGCTCCCGCCGGATTCTCATTATAAAAGGACACATTCCCGCTCGCTACTGAAACATCAAAAAATTCGCAGGCATCCGTAATACCCTGTACGCAATTTTTAAACTGCCAATATCTATCCGGTTTTTTAGGATTTCCAAAATTAAGACAATCAGTAACAGATGCCGGCTCAGCTCCGGAACAAACCAGGTTTCTTGCTGCTTCTGCAACTGCAATTTGAGCGCCTCTATAAGGGTTTAAATAACAATAACGGCTATTGCAGTCGGTGGTAGCCGCAATAGCTTTATTCGTTCCCTTCAATCTAATTACAGCGGCATCTGAACCGGGTAAGACAACGGTATTTAGCTGGATCATGTGATCATATTGTTCATACACCCATTCCTTACTCGCAATGGATGGACTTTTAAGAAGATTGAGTAAAACAATATTGTAATCCGATGGTTCATGAACAACATCTATATCTAAATTATTTATTTTTTTCATATACTCAGGTTTTTTATACGGCATATCATAAATAGGAGCTTTTGTTAATATATCCGCTTTCACCTCAACTAATATTTTGCCATTATCCCAAATGCGAACCATCTTGTCTTTTATAACTTTGCCAATAGTTACTGCGTTTAAATCCCACTTAGAAAATATATTCTTAATTGCCTTTTCTTTTCCTGCTTTAACGCACACAAGCATTCTTGCCTGTGACTCAGACACCATTATTTCCCATGGTTCCATATGCTTTTCTCTGAGCGGAATATTGCATAGTTCCATATCAATACCAGATTCTCCATCCGATGCCATTTCACTGACTGCGCATGTAAGACCTGCTGCGCCCATATCCTTAATTCCCAAAACATAGCCTGTAGAAAGAATCTCTAATGTTGCTTCAATCAGGCATTTTTCCATAAATGGATCTCCAATTTGAACAGTCGGTCTCTTTGCGTCTCCCTCACTGAATTCATGAGAAGCAAGAACACTGCACCCTCCAATACCATCTCTTCCTGTACTGGCTCCAACATACATAATGGAGTTGCCTTCTCCGAAAGCGCATGCTTTTGCCAGCTCATTCTTTTTTGCTATTCCAATACTCATTGCGTTAACAAGACAATTCCCGTTGTAACTCTCGTCAAAATATATTTCTCCTCCAATTGTAGGTACTCCCAAACAGTTTCCATAAAACTGTATGCCGTCCACTACTCCCTGAAGAAGATATTTGTTATATGGTTCTGAAAGAGATCCAAACCTCAGAGAATTCAAGCTTGCAATAGGTCTTGCGCCGGCAGTAAATATATCTCTAATGATTCCACCCACTCCTGTAGCAGCCCCTTGTTTGGGCTCGACCTGCGAAGGATGATTATGGCTTTCCATCTTAAAAATAATGGCAATGTCATCAACAAATATCCCTCCGGAATCCTCACCTATCAGAGTTTTGTATTTTCCTGTTTTAGGCAGAATTTTAAGCAGATTGCGGGAGCTTACATAACCGCAATGCTCTGACCATTCCGCAGCAAACATTGCAAGCTCGGTAACGGTAGGCTCTCTCTTCAGTAGACTCAATATCTTCTGATATTCTTTATCAGTTAATCCTAAAGATCTATACGTTTCGGAAGTAATCATATTATTTCACCCACTCAACTATTGACTTAAATATAAATAACCCGTCTTGTGAGCCGAGTTCTTTTTCGGAACTTCTTTCCGGATGGGGCATCATGCCAAGCACATTTCCTTCTTTGTTTATAATGCCTGCTATGTTATCCGCTGCTCCATTAGGATTGGCGCAATACTGAAATACTATCTGATTGTTCTCCTTGAGGGTTTTCAACCCCTTTTCGTCAATATAGTAATTACCTTCATTGTGAGCAATTGGTATTTTCAGAACTTCGTCTTTTTTGTACAAATTTGTAAATGGAGTGTTCTTATTTAGTAGCTTTATATGAACATGTTTACAAATAAAGTGTACATTTTTATTGCGCAACATTGCTCCGGGCAAGAGACCTGCCTCCAAGAGGATTTGAAAACCATTGCAAATACCAATAACCAGTCCGCCTTTATTAGCAAAATCAATAACACCTTGCATTATTGGAGAAAACCGCGCGATTGCACCTGTTCTCAAATAATCTCCATAACTAAATCCACCGGGAAGAACAATACAATCCACATCTCTTACTTCTATCTCTTTATGCCAGATATACTTGACATCTTGCTTCAGCACGTTGTTTAAAACGTAAAAGCAATCGTGATCACAGTTAGAACCGGGGAATACAACGACTCCAAATCTCAAGAATTCCATTCCTTATGTTATTCTACTTCTTCTAAAGTAAAGCTATAGTCTTCAATAGTAGGGTTAGAAAGAAGCTTTTTGCACATTTCGTCAATCATTTGTTCTGCTTTTTTTCTATCAGACATATCTAACCTAATATCTATTAGCTTACCAACTCGAACCTCTTCTATCTCCCGCTCATAATTAAGCGACTTTAACGCATTCTTCGTCGCCAAACCCTGCGGATCAACTACAGTGTTCTTTAGATTTACATATACTTTTGCTTTTAGCATTATACCTCCACTAATTTTATAGGGTTTTATTCGACAAAAAGCGTCTTTGTGGAAAAATTGGGATCGCTGGTAGTATTAACCCCCAATTTTCTTAATCCTACTTCGTCGCCGGGAGTTGGGATATGCGTCATATGCACTTCGCAGCCCTTAAGTTCCTTCAGCTTTTCCATAGCAAGTTGAGCGGTTGGATTTGTGGTTGCGCTTATGGAAAGAGCGATTAAGGTCTCTTCCAAATTTAGACTCACAGCTTTCGTGTTTAAAATATTTTTTTTAAGATTACCTATAGAATCTATTATGTTCGGAGATAGAAGATGTATCTTATCAGGGATTTCCGCCAGTTCTTTTACAGCGTTCAGAATAAGACTTGATGTTGCATGCATAAGAGAAGAATTTTTTCCCGTAGTAATTGAGCCGTCCTTTAGTTCTATGGCCGCTCCGCAAAAGATTCCTTCATTACCCTCTCCTCTTTGCTGAGCGTCTTCAATAGCTTTTCGTGCCGGCACGACCACCAGCCTATCCTTCTGTTTAAGATTAAGATCTTCCATAATAAGCTCCACTCTTTGCACTGTTTCCTTATCCACAAGTCCCATTACATATTCGCAGGCACATCTAAAATATCTTCTTATTATTTCTTGTTTCGCAGAGTGTTTTACTATTTTATCATCTATAATTCCAAAACCGGCTCTGTTTACACCCATATCAGTAGGCGACTTATATATTGACTCAGATCCTGTTATCTTCTCCAGTATTCTCTTAAGCACAGGAAACACCTCTACATCCCTGTTATAATTCACAGCAACCTTTTTGTATGCTTCAATATGAAAAGAATCTATCATGTTAAAATCCTTTAAATCCGCTGTTGCTGCTTCATAAGCCGAATTTACCGGATGCTTAAGCGGTAGATTCCACACAGGAAATGTTTCGAATTTCGCATATCCGTTTTTCATCCCTCTCTTATAATCATGATACAATTGAGAAAGACATGTAGCTAATTTCCCGCTGCCTGGTCCTGGTCCGGTAACTACAACAAGAGGTTTGTTGGTCTCAATATATTCGTTTACTCCATAACCTTCATCACTTACAATTAAATTCACATCTGTAGGATATCCCTTTGTAAATGCGTGAGTATAAACCCTTATGTTTCTACGCTTTAATTTGTTTTTAAATATTCTGGTTGCCGGCTGGTCTTCAAAACGTGTTATTACAACTGCCAATATATCAATACCCCAATCCTTTAAATCATCAATCAGTTTAAGCACCGCAACGTCGTATGTAATCCCGAAATCAGCTCTTATTTTTTTTCTTTCAATATCACCGGCATAAATACATAGCAATATATCTGCCTTATCCTTTAGCTGCTGTAAGAGCCGTATCTTTACATTAGGATCAAAGCCCGGCAGAACTCTTGAAGCATGAAAGTCAAAAACAAGTTTTCCGCCAAACTCAAGATACAGTTTATTGTCGGATCTCTCAACCCTCTCAAGAATAGCCTTAGTCTGTTCTTTCAGATACTTTTCGTTATCAAAACCTATTTTTTTATTCATTACACCTTTCCAGTCCATACATAAAGACAAAGTTTTTCCTTGGGCAGTCCTATCGCTTTTACCATGTCTTCAAGTGTTTGATACTTTAATGTGGTAACGTCTAATTCTTTAGCAATGCTGTCTACCATTTTTTTGTGTTTTTTCGAATTGGAATCAATGTATTCACTCATGTCTTTGATATCTTTGCCTTCCAGAGCTCTTATTGTGCGTATGGCAACCAGTTCTTCTTTTTTCTTTGTAGAATAATCAAATTTGGAAGGAAACAATAAAGGCGGACATGCAACCCTGACATGAATCTCTTTTGCTCCGCTTTCCCACAACTTCTGGATAGTATAGCTTTTAAGCTGTGTGCCCCTTACAATTGAGTCTTCACATAAAACAATCCTATTTCCTTTAATGATCTCTTTAATTGGGATCAGTTTCATTTTAGCAATATGATCTCTTATGCTTTGAGAAGGCGGTATATAACTCCTGCCGTAACCC
>DAOVHI010000084.1 GCA_030671985.1 bacterium | reverse complement strand
ATATAAAAAAGTCTCAGAAAGAAGAAACTCCCGAGTTTCTAAAAGGTCCTCAAAAAAAGCTAGATAAGAAGGCAAGATCATGGTTTATAGGAACTCTTATGGTACTCTCTCTTGCAATATTAACGTGTTCCGTTACATTGGTTCTATTTTGCATAAAAGAGAGGTCTATACCCGAATTTATTCAACCGGCAATTGACTATTCATATAAATTTACTCAAACTAATTTTGGACAGAATAGTTCAGTGTCGCCTCAACTTCCTGATGAAGACACAGAGATTGAACCTCCTGAACAAGATTAATTAATTCTTAAATAATCTCAAAAACAAGTGTTTAAAGAAAATTTCTTTAAAGCCATAGGTAAACTTGGTCTGAAACCTGTACAAATAGTTGTCTTAAGCTTTGTTATAGTCATTAGCATCGGAACGCTTTTATTACTACTGCCCCAATCCAGAAAACCAGGCATGAACCTCAGTATAGTAAACGCCTTGTTTACGGCTGCTTCAGCAACATGTGTTACAGGACTTACTGTGGTCAACATATCAAATACTTTTACGCTTTTTGGCCAGCTCATTATTCTAACTCTTATTCAAATCGGCGGGCTTGGCTTGATGACTATGGTTGGCTTTTTCTCTATTATTCTGAGAAATATGAGTCTGAATGAAAGCCTGATTATGCGAGATACTCTCAATTATGAGACTCTTGACAAAATAGGTCATATGCTGGTATCAATTCTTCTTATCACATTCACAATAGAGCTTATAGGAGCTACATCACTATATCTATTTTGGATAGAAGATTTTGTAAGCGTTAAGAAAACTCTTTATTTTTCTGTATTTCACGCAGTTTCTGCGTTCTGCAATGCAGGATTTTCTTTGTTTCAGAACAGCTTCACACACTATAACAAGTCCAGTGCTTTCAATCTTATAATTACGTCTTTAATTATATTGGGCGGACTCGGTTTTATAGTAATTACCGACGTCATTAAAGTTGTTAATCTTAAATTGAGAAAAAAACCAGCCAGATTAAAAGTTCATACAAAACTAGTTCTAATTGTTAGTATTGTCTTAATAATTAGCGGGACACTTATTCTATTCTTCTTTGAGAACAAGAATTTGTTATGTTCATATTCGATTAAAGAGAAGTTGATGATATCTTATTTTCAGTCTGTAACGGCGAGGACCGCAGGGTTTAATACTATAAATGTTTGCGGACTAGCGAATGTATCTTGTCTTATTCTCATGATTCTTATGTTCATAGGAGCCTCTCCAGGATCTACAGGAGGCGGAATTAAAACAAGTACATTTGGAATCGCAATATTGAGTTTGCGATCGTTCATTCAGGGTCGGCAAAGAATAGAGATATTCAAGAGAAGCTTACCCAGGCATTCTTTAAACAAAGTATTTGGAATTATCTTTGTTTCTGCTATGTTTATTACAGTGTGTGTTGTAATATTGCTCACTACGGAAAAAGCTAGTTTTATGGATATCTTGTTTGAAGAAATGTCTGCCTTTGGCACAGTAGGTCTTTCAAGGGGAATAACGTCTAGCCTGAGTACGCCGGGTAAATTGGTAATTACAATTACAATGCTCACTGGCAGGATCGGACCTCTGGCTATGGCTCTGGCAGTTACAGGAAAGAGAAGAAGGGCTATATATGCATACCCTGAAGAAGAAGTGATTCTTGGATAATTAGAGGAGAAAAACAATGACAAAATTCGCAGTAATAGGACTTGGGATGTTTGGCTATAGAGTTGCAGTTACACTCGCAGAAAGAAATGCAGAGGTGATCGCTGTTGATAAAGATCCCAGAAAGGTAGAAGCAATAAAGGATAGAGTAACATTGGCTGTAAGAATGGATTCTTCCATTGAAGAGAACTTAATTGCGCAGGGAATAAATAGAGTTGATAGTGTATTGGTTTGCATCGGTGAAAATTTTGAGGCAAATTTACTTACGACTGTCCTGCTAAAAAAACTCGGTGTAAAGCAAGTGATAGCCAGAGCTGCAAACGATATACAATCTCAAATATTAAAACTGGTTGGCGCCGATAGAATTGTCTCACCTGAAGATGACATGGGAAAAAGAATTGCGCAAAACCTGCTTATGTCAAGCATCCTGGATTACATTCCTCTCACAAACGGTCATAGTCTGGTTCAAATTAAAACTCCGTCAAGTTTCCTACATAAAAAGTTACGGGATCTACATCTAAGAGACCAATTCAAAGTAAATGTTGTAGCGATCAAAGAACATGGCGTAGATCAAGATGGAAAGACTACAGAAAAAATTCACAGTGTGCCGGATCCAAATCATATTTTTGTAGAAAGTGATGTACTCGTAGTAGTCGGAAGCAACAGTGATATTGAAAAATTAGCAAGATAAGGAGACTTTCATTGTGAGAGTAAATCATAAAAAAATCATTGAAGCAGTAAAAACAATTCTTGAAGCTGTCGGAGAAGATCCGGAAAGAAAAGGGCTCATCAGAACACCGCAGCGTATTGCGGAAATGTATGAAGAAATATTTGCGGGACTGTATAAAGATCCCAAAAAGGAATTAAAAGTCTCCATTGAGACAGAATACGATGAGATTGTTCTTGTAAAGGATATCTATTTTGCCTCAATGTGCGAACATCATTTCCTTCCCTTTACAGGCAAGGCTCATGTTGCCTATATTCCAAAAAACAACAGGGTCATAGGTCTCAATACATTGGTCCATGCTGTTGATTTGTTTGCCAAGAAACCGCAGCTGCAGGAAAGATTAACCACGAACATTGCTGATGCTCTCATGGAAGTATTGAAGCCTCAAGGTGTTATTGTTCTAATAGAAGCAGAACATTTATGTATGACAATGAGAGGGGTTAAAAAGCATGGAGCAGTTACAGTCACTTCCGCTGTGAGAGGGATATTTAGAAAAAACAGCAAAACACGCGCAGAAGCCCTAAGCCTTATTAAAAGTGATTGATATGATAAAGATAGAAAATGGAAGTGTAGTTCTTAAAGACCGGATAGAAAAAACCGATTTATATTTGTTGGACGACAAAATATCCTTTGAATCTCTAAACAAGTCTCCTGATAAGACAATCAATGCTGAAGGAAAATACATATTTCCAGGGTTTGTTGATATTCATTTTCACGGCTGCAATCTATTTGATTTTACATTAGGCAAATACAATCCGGAAACAAGATCATTTGATGACTCTGAAGAAGCTTTTTCTGAGGGAATACCTATGCTTGCACAGGAGAAGGCTGGACAAGGCGTAACGTCACTCTTTTTAGGAACATTTGCTGCTCCGATAAAAAATCTTCAAAGATCCTTTGGCTATCTCAAAAAATTTATCGACAATAAATCAAATGGATTGAATGGGTCTTTTATTCACGGAGGACTTCTTGAGGGCACATTTATCAGCCCTGATTTTTTAGGAGCTCAGTCCCCTACTTATGTCTTTAAACCTGATATAAAGATATTTAATCAAATTAACAAATCAGGCGCAATTAAACTGGCAAACATCGTATCTGAATATGGCGAAGACTCAATTAAGCTTACTAAATACCTAACAAAAAATAACATAGCGGTTGGAGCAGGTCATACAAAAGCAACTTGTTTCCAGATTGAAGAAGCGATGAAGGCAGGATTAAAATATTTTATACATTTTATGAATGGACCTACAAATACTTCTTATAAACCGTTTAATGGAGGAGGCGCTGCTGAAGCTGTTTTGAAAAATGATGAAATTTATGCAGAACTGATTTTAGACGGATATCATGTTAGCCCGGCCTATATTCGAGACGCAATAAACAGAAAAACCAACACAAGAATTGTTGCTGTAACAGATTCTATGTTCCTGACAGGAAGTAACAAAATTAAAGAATTCGAAATTTTTGGGGTCAAGGGCACAGTAAGTTCCAATAGAGATTACCTAGCTGTTGAGAAAAAAGAAAATACACTCTTCGGAAGTGTGCTCACAACAGATAAGGCATTCTCTAATTTGTTATCATGGCTGACACAGGAAATAAAAGGAATATGGATAAGAAAACACTGTGCTTTGGATTTTGACGAAGCCCTCGTATCCATGGCCAAAATCTTTGCCACCAATAGCTGTAATATGCTTGGGTTAAAGTCCACAGGAGTTATTGAACAAGACAAATCCGCCGATTTGACCATTGGGTCTATTTCCGAAGAGCAGGGCGGTTATAACTTCAAGGTTGAACACACAATAGTGAACGGAAGACTTGTTTTCTCAACTGATTAAGTTTTTTTATAAATTTTCCCCGGATCAAAGAACTTCTTTCCTACAACTATAAAATCATCTTTATCGAGCTTCCTGTAAAAACAGGTTCTATACCCTGTATGACATGCCCCGCCTATCTGCTCGGCTTTTATAAGAAGCGTGTCATTATCGCAGTCTACAAAAATCTCCTTTACTTTCTGAATGTGTCCGGACGTCTCACCTTTTATCCACAACTTCTGTCTTGACCTGCTCCAGAAACATGCTTTCCCCGTTTTAAGAGTTGTTTCCAGCGACTCCTTATTCATATACGCAACCATGAGAACTTCCAAGGTCTTAAAATCCTGAATTATCGCAGGAACCAAGCCGTTTTTATCAAATTTAACTTCTTCTGTAAGCTTCATTGCATTTATTCTCCACTTGCTAGTTTAATTGCTTCCCTTAAATCAAATCTCTTCTCGTACAGCGCTTTCCCGACTATCACGCCCATCAAGTCTTTTATTGAAACCAGTTTTTCAATGTCATCCAAACAAGAAATCCCTCCGGACGCTATAACTTTTACTGTTTTTCTACTAACCAAGTTTTTGAGTTTCTCTAAATTAGGACCTGTCAGCATACCGTCCCTGCTTATATCAGTATAAACAACTGTTTTGACTCCAATATTCTCAACTTTCTCAATTATGTCTTTAACTGTAAACTCTGAACTCTCCTGCCACCCTTGAACTGCAACCTTGTCGTCCTTTGCATCTATACTCACAATTATTCTTTCGCCAAATTCAGAGCAAACTTGTTTTAAAAAATCAGAAGAAGCGCATGCTTGAGTGCCGATAATTACCCATTGCACTCCGCTATTCAGCAATGTATCTATTGCAGAAATATCTCTTATCCCTCCTCCGACTTCAACAGGAATTTTTAATGCTTTACATATCGAGGTAATTACGTCCAGATTTTTGAGGCTGCCAGTCTTTGCGCCTTCCAAATCAACAATGTGGATTCTCTTTGCACCTTGTCTTTCCCATTCAAGAGCATACTCAAGAGGATTATTTCCATATATCTTTATATTATTAAAACTTCCCTGCTTCAAACGAACAACTTTTCCCTGATATATATCTATTGCAGGAATTACAACCATTAGAGAATCCCTTTTGTGGATGGAATGGCTTTCTGTCTTGCGTCTATCGCCACTGCCTTATCCAGAGCTTTTCCAAATGCTTTAAAAATAGATTCATATATGTGATGAGTGTTTTTCCCGTATATGAGGTTAACGTGCAGTGTAATTGACGCAGTATTTACAAATGCGCGCATGAATTCCTCTACAAGCTGAACCTCAAATTTTTTTATCCTTTTTGCTGGAGCATTTACATTAAAAATCAAAAAAGCTCTGCCGCTGATATCAATACTAACTTCCCCAAGCGCTTCATCCATCGGAAGTTTTGCATATCCAAAGCGTTTTATGCCTATTTTATCCCCAAGAGCCTTTCTGAGCGCCTCACCAAGACATATTCCCACGTCTTCAACTGTGTGATGGTCATCCACTTCAATGTCACCCTTTGACGATATATCCAGATCAAACAAACCGTGCTTTGTCATTAATGTAAGCATATGATCAAAAAAAGGAACTTTTGTTTTTATATTTGCGTCTCCCCTACCGTCCAAAACAAGTTTCAAATTAATATTGGTCTCTTTTGTGTCACGTTTTACAATTCCTGTTCTTTTCATCATTTTTCTCCAAATACCGTTTTATGACTAGAAACTTCCAAACATCGCTTTGCATTATGTCATATGGAGAATTAGCAATCAAGGCAATTCAGGTTTCCGTACGGGCACGGCGTGCCGTGCCCAAATCATTGATGATTATTACTCCATGTATATGATTCGGCATGATAACAAATTCGTCCAATTCAATCCCCTTTGTCATTCCTGCAGATTTTTAGCAGGAATCCATGTAGGGAACTGGCCTGTTAGATTTTTTATTTATTTTTTCGTTGCATATATCACAGCCCATAATAAATAGCGCCAAGTGCAATCGGCAATACTGTAACCGGCGTTTTTTAGCCAATTCATATGATTAAACACGGGAGCATGATAGTCATGTTGAGT
>DAOVHI010000059.1 GCA_030671985.1 bacterium | reverse complement strand
TCTTTATTGTGGAGCAACAGCTTTGTTTTGTCCATCTTCTTACGAGGGATTTGGTTTGCCGGTTCTGGAAGGAATGGCGTGCGGAGTCCCTGTTGTAACAACAAAAGCAACATCGCTGCCTGAAGTTGGAGGGGATGCGCCTTTGTATGTTTCTGCAACTGAACCGTCTGAATGGTTCAATGCGATGAAGAATTTTGAAGACGAAATATTAGATGTCGAATCTATGGCGCAAAAGGGAATTAAGCGAGCGATGGGGTTTTCATGGGATAAATGCGCTGATCAAGTGGCAGAACTTTATTGTAAATGTTTAGGACATTGAAACAAACTTTCTTTGGAAGGATTTAGATGTCTCCGAGTAAAATTTTTGAAAAATCAATTATCATCTCAGCGCACCCGGATGATGAGATTCTATGGTTCAGTTCAATACTGAAAGAGGTGGATGAAGTTGTGGTATGCTTTCTTCCCTCTGCTTCAAATCCTATTCTGACCACAGGGAGGAGGAAAATGCTATATGAACATCCTTTGAAGAACATCTCTTTCTTTGGTCTTGAGGAAATAGATGTTCGCAATGCTACATCTTTTGTCAATCCCGTACTCACCAAATTTGGAATCAAGATATATAATAATCCTATAGTTTCTAAAAAGTATAAAAATAATTACGATCTATTAATTGATAAGCTTACAGACAAGCTGAAAAACTGCAAAAATGTATTCACGCATAATCCGTGGGGTGGGTACGGAAATGAAGAGCATATACAAGTATACAAGGCTGTAAGCGAAGTACAAAAAAAGCATAATTTCAATCTGTGGTTTACAAATTATACCAGTAATAAATCATTTAAGTTAATGACAGAATACGTATTTAAGCGGCATTACGACTATATAACTCTAGTCATCGATAAAAAATTAGCTGAACACATAAAAAGCATATATCGGAAACACGAATGCTGGACTTGGTATAATGATTGTAAGTGGTTTGATGAGGAGTCATTTATTAAAGACGATATCTCTAATCGGAGGCTTGAAAGATATTCACAAGTGGTTCCTTTGAATATAATAAAGATTAGATTCTTGCAGAGATCTCATAGAAATATTATAAGCTTATATAAGGCCGTCGCCGACTTGATAAAGCAATATAAAAATTCAAAATAATCTCTCAACATTAATCAGGTACCAATACAGCTTCGATTTTTCTGAGTTGGGTATTAAAGTCGAATTTTTTTTCGGCCGTCTTACGTCCGTTTTGACCCAGCTTCATTATTAATTCCTTTTTTCCAATAAGCTGTTTCATTTTTTCAGCAAGGGTCTCCTCGTTATCCGTCTCAAAAAGCAGTCCATTATAATTATGTTTAACGTAATCGTTCATAGGTCTTAAATTAGCACAAATAACCGGAAGGAAGTGAAGCCATGCCTCCACAACTGCGTTAGGAAATCCTTCTATAACAGAAGGAAAGACAAAGGCATCAAACAGGGGATAAAAGTCGTGTGGATACTGCTGATGTCCTGTAAATATCACACTATCTTCCAGCTTTAGTTGTTCAACCAGTTCTTTCAGTTTTCGCTCGTCCTCGCCGCCTCCTACGAGAATGAGGATGCAATTCGGATGCACTCCCAAAATTAGGGAGAAAGCTCTAATTAGAACACTCTGCCGCTTCGTGGGAATTAGCATTCCCATATTTCCAAAAACAAAACGATCGGCAATTCTTTCCCGCAGTTTGTTTTGTAAGTCTTGCACTGGTTCCTTACGTATTCCATCTTCAATAACGATCACTTTCTCAGGCTTTATTCGAGCCTTATTCACAATAACATCTCGCAGATAGATTGAAACACAAACGATTTTATGTGTCCATTTTGCACATAACCAGTCTAGTAACAGCTTCTTACGAGGTCGCCTGTGAATGGGTCCTCCGCGTTCCATTGCCACTATTTTTCTGCCCATAGGCGGAAAACTCGCTAGCCGGCCAAAATAGTGCGATATAGGCTGAGCGCACAGGATAATTCCGTATTTTTGAGCAAAAAGAAATCTATAAAACTTAAGAAAGTTTTTTACATAACCACGGGTTTTTTGACCTTTTTTACTATAATACACGGGGATGAAGTGTACTACGAAGCCCTTTGCCTGATATACTTCCACCCTTTCTCTAATAAGCTTTCGAAGTACACAAACCTCCACGTCATAATCTTTTTCTCTTAAATAAATCATTAGCTCCAACGTTCGTCTCTCAACTCCGGCATTAATGAGCAAAGAATTAAGAATGATAAGCACCTTATTTTTTTTAAATGAAATAAATTTCAAGTTATATCCCCTTTAATTTTGTTCGTTTAAAGAGAATTTCTTTCACTGCCGAAAGTATTCCTTTAACTCGATCATATTCTGTTCTTTTCATCGATAACATCAAGATGCATGTTCTGATAAGGAGGTATCCAGTCACTGCGTAAATATAGTAGATCCAATCAACAGGTCTTTTTTTGACACACTCATTAAAGAAAAAATATCTGGACAAGACAAATGATTTTCCTTTGATAAATTTGTCATGTCCGGTCTTCTTTGCCGGATAATGATAAAAACGAGCTTTTGTGTTAATCAATAGGCTGTACCGCTTTGAAACTCGATAAGAAAACTCTTTATCTTCGCCTTGACCATACCCGCTCTGAGTTTGATATTTCTCTGAAAACTGAAAAGAACCAAACACCTCTTTTCGAAAAGCACTGCCGCCGCCCGGAAGAAAATCAACCTTATGAACTCCTTTTAAAGGAGATTTGGTTTGTCCATAATCCGTACTGAATCCGGAACGAAGAATTTTCCCTTCATGAGGTCCCGTGAGCAAAAATATCTGATAAAGAAATCTCAGGATTCTTTTTTCGGTTTTGGAAAAATCAATGTTGTGAATGACTCCGCCTACTCCTCCAATTAGCTCATTGGAATGCTTCTTATAAGTTTGTATAATTTGTTCAAAGAAATCATTAAACAAGACAATGTCGTCCTCAAGAAGAAAAATAATATCTCCTATTGAGAGACGAACTCCCATGTTTCGCGACTGAGTGACTCCCGGAACTTTTTTCTTCGCATATTTAAAATCAATTCCGTTTTGCTTGCACTTCGATTTGAGAGGGACTTCGTTGAGGTTGCCGTCATCAATAACAATTATTTCATCAGGCCTGACTGACTGATCTAAAATTGACTGGATGCAATTTGTTAAATCTTGAGGTCTATTATAGGTAGGGATTATAGCGCTTATTTTGAGTTCCATTTCTTAATCATCCTTTTTTAAAACGCAATAAAAGTCATGACTGAAATACTCTTTCGCGAACGAGATTTTACAGATCCACGAGAATATTTTAGACATTAACCTGTCGCCATGATTTACTTTGAAATACAGAACAGTCCATTCCATTTTGTTGTATAACTTTTTGTAATCGGCAAGAGACATCTTATTAAGCCCGAGATCGCGAATAGAATTTATTTTCTCTTTTCTGCGCATGCTCACCCATTTCATTAGCATTGATTCGGGGAAGATTAAGTGTCCCCACGGAATCGGCATTTTCATTCTCTTGTGTCCCCCGTAAGGGCTTCTGTAAAGCGGACCAAAACCAGCATAAAGCTTTCCTCTTCTCTTAAGCGTTTTGTGCATTTTCTCCAGTTCTTCCCCAAGATTCATTATATGTTCAAAAGTGTCCTCGGAAATTATATAGTCAAAACAATTTTGTTTATTGTAACTCATTAAATCAGTATTTAAAAAGTCAATTTTATTCTCGATTTCCGGATAGTACGTTGTTAGATAGTCATTAGCAAATTCAGTACATCTGGGGTTGATGTCTATTCCTACAACTTTTTTTGCTCCGGATAGAGCCACGTCGAGGCATAATTGGCCATATCCGCATCCAATCTCCAGAACATGAGCGTCTCTAAAGTCAGGCTTCCCCCCTAATCTTGACCAAAAACTAATTATTTTGCCTTGTCTTTTGTGGAAATAATCCAACTGTTTCTGATCTAACATCGGATCAGTGATCTCCATTGGTAAAGGCAGTGTTCCGATGAAAACATTTTCGTTCTTTCCTGAGCAGCTTGTCCATATCTTCTTCTGAGCTTATCGTCTTCAAGCAGCTTCATGATGGCGGAAGTCAACGAGCTCTCAGGTAGCGAAACATTGCTTTTTGAATTCCGATCAAGGCGAGGTATTAGTATCCCATGTGGACTATAATATGTTTTTGTGATTTTTTCGCCAAAGTGGTCTTTGTTGCTCAGCATTTCTCTTGGTCCGCTGGGACAGTCAGTAGAAATAACGGGAATGCCAAGAGTCATGGCTTCTAAAAGGGCATTGGGAAACCCTTCAGTCAGGGATGGAAGGACGAAGAGATCAGCTCTTGCCATCCAGGCAAAGGGGTTAGCCTGATATCCGGGAAAGAAGACTGTTCCGTCGAGTTCCAGCTGACGAGTTAAATCGACAAGTTGTTCTTTAAGCGGACCATCTCCCAGAATAATCAGCCGAGTCTCCGGATGATGTTTTCTCACTTCTTTGAATGCCTGAATAAGAAAGCGATGTCCTTTGATCCGGATAAGGCGGCCGCAGGTGATTATCACCCTATTCTTAAATACGGTTTCATAGTCATGGGGCAATGGTTTCTTGGCCAAGGACTGAGCGCTCTTCCGATCGCAATAATTGTATATGACGGATATCTTTTTCTCATCCACGGCGAACAGCGAGCGGAAATCACCGGCTGCCTGTTTGGAATTAAAATTAATGACGCCCGTCCTTCTGAGGAGAAGAGGATAGAAAAATCTGATAAGACCTCGTTTTATTGGAGATTTATTCCTCAAGGCTATGGACAGATGGGTGCGGATAGAAATGATACGTCGGAGTTTTCCTAACGTGAGCATATTGAGGATATTGGCGCGCTCCATAAAACTAATCAATACCTGACAGTGAAGTCTTTGAAGGGTTTGCTGCAGCTTTAACCATTGCCTTGGTGCCATAAAAACCTTGCGCAAGGTTCCCCAGCATACATTGGCTTGACTCAGGTGTATGATTCGTTTTGAATGGATCGGTATTTCTACATTGCGGTCCAGGGTAAGAAGGTACACATCCAAACCCTGCGCCAGAAAACTATCCAGTAAACGCAGAGCCATACTTTGGGCTCCTCCCTGTTCCAGAGAACCGATTAATATGCATACTGTCATTGATTCACTCATCTGATTTTATGGGGATCCATTTAGTGATTCGCTTTCCCGTGAGAAAGTCGATTATTCCTAAGAATGTCCCGTAATTTCCCAGAATAAAATAGGTTATAAGGGATACAAGCTTGGGAGAACGCTTGGCTGTCAAAGGATAGAGTAAAGCTGTGCCATAAAAAACTAGTTGAAGTATCAAAATGACCAGCATTACCTCTGATCTCAAAGAAAGGAAAAGCGTGCTCAGAAATATCCCCATCAAGAAGACAGGAAGACACCTGCGGAGAATTTTATTGATGAATAATCCAGGGGAGTACCAACCGAATTTTACCGGGTTAAGTACTTCTTTATGTTTGGCAATCCCGTGCAAGCTGCGCGCTACAATGCGTCGTCGCCGTTGAATCTCATGTCCTAGTGACCGGGAGGGAGAACGTATATACATATATGCCTCAGGTTCAAAGACGAAACGGTATTTGGCCTTCACGACCGAAAGACAGTTATAGAGATCATCTGTAGCGGCCGGATCAATGGGCTGAAACAGGGATCTGCGAATGGCGTAGAGTTTTCCTTCGTTAGAAGTCAGGCTTCCTGTTCTGCCCTCCATGGACTTAATCAGGTTATCAAAAGCCAGATAGCGGGATTGGGCACTTTGCAAAGAGGACTTTTCTTTGGCAATGGCTCTATGACCGCATACTCCTCCTATAGTTGTGTCTTGAAAATGACTCACCAGCAAAATTACTGCGCCTTTATTTATTATGGCATCAATATCGGAGAAGACCAGGATTTCGCCGGTACTCTGCTCAACTGCTCTGTTCAATCCATAGGCTTTACCCCGATGTGTTTTTGAGAAGAGCTGTTTTACCTGAATATTCCGGAGGCGGGCCTGAATGTCACAAGTGTTTTCGGATGAGCCATCTGAAAAAAAAACAAATTCCAACAGATGGTGAGGATAATCAAGTTGCTGTATGTTCTTAATTTTTTCATCAAGTAATTCGGCAGCCTTATGCGAAACAGTAATAATACTGACTCGGGGAAGGGGCTTAGACTTAGAAATAAGGATGGATGATTTGACTGAACTACAAGCAATGAGAAGTCGGCAAGCGAGAAAACAGGGATAGAGCACGAATACCAGCATCATTCCAAGGAGAAAAAAAAAGAATATCCCGTAAAAAAAAACAAACAGGAAGTTCGTCACGATTTTTCTTTTTCAGGAAGATGTTTGCCTGCCAATGTAAGAGCCACCTGAGATAAAGGAATGCCTAAGAGGAACAGTTTGTGGTCTAAGCCGCTTTTAAACAGGAAGTATATAGTAACAGCTATAAAGGAGAACCGATAGGCAGAGGCAAGCGAGGCCATACTATGCCGCCCAGAGTCTGAAAACAGTCTCCGAGCTTTGGTAAAGTTGGAAAATGTCTGCCACAAAAGCATCATAAAGAAAAAGAATCCAATGATTCCCGTTCCTACCAAAACCTCCATATATGTATTGTGAGCGGAGCGCTCCTCCATATCAAACCACCTAGCCATTTCAGAATTCACCCAGACATTTCTAAAACTCAATGTCCCGGTGCCAAGCAGGGGGTGTTTTTTGATAGAATCCCAGCTGACTATAAGATATCCCATTCGTCGTTTCGTTGCCCTGTCAGCCTCCGAGCCCTTCAGAATAGTCTGCTGACGCTGAAAATAGCGTTCAGGAACAACGTTTATAATGGTGATCATTGCTATCCCTATAATAACAATAACCAAACCTAAATATCTGGGATGGAAACGGTGTCTGAGTTCAAATAAAAGCAATAAAGCAATAATCGTCAGACTGAGAAATCCTCCTCTGGAAGCCGAACTGATTACTCCAAGCACATTGACAATGAGTAACAGAGTGGCAACAATGGCGTTTTTGCGGTTTTTTGCATGAAATATTAGGTGAACCAGTAAGGGTATTGTGAATACGCACATCAGGGCCATGTTGTTGGCGCCGATGGTAAATCCTCGTCCGCGCTCGCCTACAAATGGGGTATAATGAAAAAAGTATCCGAGAAAGCCCATGAACGAATTTATCCCTATACTCCACGCCAAGGTAAAAGGCAAATATTTTTCAAACCCCTTTTTCGAGATCATAAGCATACTCAAAGCGATAAAAACGTATCCGACAAGGATAGGATTAAGAATCCTTGCAAAACAAGGACCGCGATACGGAGAAAGAAGTGACGAAATCAGATTGACAACGAGAAAAAGAGCTAACCACGGCCAAAGATTTGACTGGAGATTTTCAGGAATACTCTTTCGGTTCATTATATCAGGAATAATGATTACAGCCAGTATCATTGTCAACAGCCAGTCGATTTTCATGAACTGATAAGCCGCAGAGAGCTGGCGCAACTGGAAATAAGGAATAGTAAATACCAGCATATAAAACAATAACTGCGGCAGAAAACGGTTGTGCAGGGAAAAGGTCTCTTTGTGTAATAAGTTTTTTTCCATTTATTTATGCCATGCTCTCAGAAAGGAAATACTGGTGGATTCGATAGAAATTGAGCGGACTTAGCGGCTGGTACATAATCACATAATCCCAAAGATCATCTCCTTTCCGTGTTTTTCGATAGATGCTACCCTTGCAAAATGTTCGTTTTGTTTTATTTAATCTCTTGCCGAGCCCACATATCTCTGCTTCCGATCTTATCTCTGTTTTCAGCTTTACCACCCCGGGAAAATTCTTGTCCAGATTTAGGTTGCTGCGCAAGAGAAATGCTTCGGGATTGATATCAATTGCCTTGCCCACATACTCGAAATCGTCGGACGCTTCTTTGAGCTGCGAATAAACCGAGACTTGTTTTTGAGGGACGCGTTCATACATCCGTTTTTCATTGTATCGTCCGAGAAACTTTTGTAAGACCAATTTGCGAAAAACAATGCGCATGCTGAGAGATATAACAGATCGTATCACTAAGAAGGTTGTAAGAACAAGGGCAGAGATGTTCCAAAAGACATCCTCTTTTCTCTTAAGTAGGTGATTATCGATATGAGAACGGATGGCTTTTGGTGTTGAGTGAGGAGTGAAAAGCTGCGAAATCCCGATAAGAGCGGGGCGTACAACAAAACGTTGATCATAGTTCGGGATGTTTTTACACAGATGCTCGTAAACCTCCGGACGGACAGGACGCGGTCCCACCATATCCATGTCGCGCTTCAATACATTCCATAATTGCGGCAATTCGTCAAGTCTTGTATCCCGCAAGAACTTTCCTGCAGCGGTAACGAGTTCCCTGCGGCTACCCAATAGTTCTCCCCGCAGCTGTGCATCTGCATTTCTGACCAATGTGCGAAACTTGTACATTTGATAC
>DAOVHI010000118.1 GCA_030671985.1 bacterium | reverse complement strand
CAGTTGAGACACATGAATAAGTCCTTCCTGTCCGGGAAGTACTTCTGCAAACGCGCCGAAATTCATTACTTTCTTTACTACGCTATCGTATGTTCTTCCTATTTCCACATCTTCTACAAGGTTCTTAACGATATCAATAGCTTTGTCAAGCTGCTCTTTATCAGCAGACGCGATGGATACCTTGCCTTGATCGTCAATATCAATTTTTACACCTGTATCCTGAACGATCTTTTTTATTGTTTTCCCGCCAGGACCAATGACTTTCCCGATTTTTTCAGTATTCACCTGCATTGAGAAAATCCTTGGCGCATACGAAGATACTTCATCGCGCGGCTCAGAAATTGCGGCTTCCATCTTATCAAGAATTTCTAAACGCGCCTCTTTTGCCTGACTTAGACCTTTTTTCATAATTTCATGAGTAATACCCTCCATTTTTATGTCCATCTGAAAGGCTGTTATTCCATCTCTGGTACCGGTGACTTTAAAGTCCATATCTCCCAGATGATCCTCCATTCCGCTGATATCTGTCAGTACAACAAACTTGTCTTCTCCATTTATTAAGCCCATTGCAACTCCTGCTACAGGCTCTTTTATCGGCACACCGGCATCCATAAGAGAAAGAATTCCTCCGCATACTGTTGCCATTGAAGAAGATCCGTTTGATTCCAGAATATCCGACACTATTCTTACTGTGTAGGGGAATTTCTCAGAAGAAGGCATTACCGGTCTTATGGCACGTTCGGCAAGCGCGCCGTGACCTATTTCACGTCTGCCCGGACCTCTGTTAGGTCTTGCTTCTCCAACACTAAATGCCGGAAAATTATAATGCAGCATGAATGTTTTTTCAGAGTCTCCTCTTAATCCATCAATACGTTGTCCATCATCGGCTGTACCAAGTGTTGTTACTGCCAAACTCTGCGTCTCTCCTCTTGTAAAAACTGCTGAGCCATGCGTTCTCGGCAAAACTCCAATCTCGCAGGTAATAGGCCTGACCTCTCCCAGCGATCTGCCGTCTATTCTTTTCTCCTCATTCAAAATTTTCTTTCTTACTTCCTCTTTCTCTATTTTATCAAAAACGTAGGATATTGCGTTCCCCTGTTCAGGGTATTTCTCTGCAAGTTCGTCCTTGATCTCAGTCAATAAACTATTCAGGAAATTTTTGCGCTCGGATCTATCGGTCATCTTGTTCGCCTGTAATATCTTATCTACAGCTAACTCTTTTACAGCGTCATCCAGTTCCTGCGGTATTTGCATGACCTCGATTGTACGCTTAGCCTTGCCGCACTTAGATATTAGTTCTTCAATTATTTCAGTGATCTTTACGATATGGGTATGTGCTACTTTTAAAGCCTCTAAAGAGACCTCCTCCGACACTCCTTTTCCATCACCTTCCACCATTGTTATTGCATCCTTTGTTCCTGCAACAACAAAAGCTAACTCGCTCTGTTCAATCTGTTCATATGACGGATTAATAATAAATTCATCATTGATTCTGCCTATCCTTACTGCGCCAATCGGTTTAAAAAAAGGTATATCGGATATTCCAAGCGCTGCTGAAGCTCCAACTATTGCAAGAACATCAGGATCCGTAAATTCATCAGCAGATAGTGCGGATACCATAACTTGCAGCTCGTTCCTGAACATATCAGGAAAAAGCGGCCTTATTGGTCTATCTATCAGTCTTGAAGTCAATATTTCTTTTTCTGTCGGTCTTCCTTCCCGCTTAAAAAATCCTCCAGGAATCTTCCCTGCAGCATATGTCTTTTCTCTATAATCAACAGACAACGGAAAATAATCCATCCCTTCTCTAGTTGTTTTAGAGCAAACAGCCGTTGCAAGAATAACGGTATCCCCACATCTAACTGTAACAGCTCCATCCGCCTGTTTTGCAAGCTTGCCTGTTTCTATAACTAAGTCTCTTTCTCCTACTTTTACCTCTACCTTCTCATTCATATTTCCCCTCTTTCCTTTTAATTAATCTTTCCTAGTCTCTATTTGTTTTTTAATTTTGTCTATAAACCGACGAATGTCAGTTCCAACACAATCCCTATTCCCATGTTTCCTAACAGATATTGTCTTTTCGCTAACTTCTCTGTCTCCTATTATAAGCATGTAAGGAATTTTATCCAGTTCGGATTCTCTTATCTTTAATCCTATTTTTTCATCTCTGCAATCCAGCTCCGTTCTTATTTGTTCCACACTCAACTGGTTTTGCATTTCTTTTGCGTAAGGAATATTACTCTCTCCTATCGTCAATATTTTAACCTGAACAGGCGCAAGCCATGTCGGGAATGTTCCCCCGTAATGCTCAATAAGAGTTCCAACGAATCTTTCCATTGAGCCGAGAACGGTACGGTGAACCATCATCACGTAATGTTCTTTTCCGTCTTCTCCGATATAAGTGACACCAAAGCGGCGCGGCAGATTAAAATCAAATTGCACAGTTGGTCCTTGCCACAATCTGCCAAGAGAATCTTTCATTTTTATATCGATCTTCGGACCATAAAAAACCGCCTCTCCTTCTTCAACCTCGTATGTCATATTCCTTTCTTTTAATACGTCTTCAAGAGTATCGGTGGCCTTTTTCCAATCCTCAAGACTTCCGGCAAATTTATTGCTTTTATCTCTTGTGCTCAAAAATACTTTATATTCAAATTCAAATGTTTTCATCATGTAGTCAACCAGTTCTATCACTCCTTTTATCTCATTTTTGAGCTGGTTGGGAGTGCAAAAGATGTGCGCATCATCCTGAGTAAAACCACGAACTCTCAGCATGCCGTGAAGCACGCCGGATTTTTCATATCTATAAACTGTACCAAGCTCCGCGTATCGTATTGGCAACTCTCGGTAACTGTGTAGATTTGTTTTATAGATCAATATATGTCCGGGACAGTTCATTGGCTTGATTATATAATCCTGCGAATCTATCTCCATCGGAGAATACATATTGTCTTTATAAAAATCCAGATGCCCGCTAATCTTCCACAAATTAACGTTAGAGATATGAGGTATATTCACAAACTGATATCCGCGCCGCATGTGCTCCTTATACCAGAAGTCCTCAATCACTCTGCGGATCATAGCTCCCTTTGGATGCCAAAAGATAAGCCCTGCACCTGCCTCTTCATGCATGCTGTACAGATCGAGCTCCTTTCCGAGTTTCCTATGATCGCGCTTTTTTGACTCTGCAAGTTTATTTACATGCTCATTAAGTTCTTCTTTTGTATACCATGCGGTACCATATATCCTCTGAAGCATTTTCTTCTTCTCATCTCCGCGCCAATAAGCGCCGGCAATACTGAGCAGTTTGAATGCTTTTATGTCATCTGCGCTCTCAACATGCGGTCCGCGGCAAAGATCAATAAAATCACCTGTTTTATACAAACTCACCTTTTCATCCGTAATCTCATCAAGTAACTCCAGTTTATATGCTTCATTCTTTTCCCTAAATATCTTTTCCGCTTCCTTTTTAGAAACTTCAATCCGCTCAAAACAAGTTTTCTTATTTATTATATTCCACATCTTCTTTTCAATCTTTTTCAGGTCTTCTGGAATAAACGGAGTTTTCTTATCAAAATCATAATAAAAGCCGTCCTCAATAGCCGGCCCTATACTTATCTTTGTATCGGGAAACAGCTGTTGAACAGCCGAAGCCATTATATGCGCAGTACTATGGCGATAGACATCTAACGATAATTTCATAGTGGGCGGTACTGGGTTCGAACCAGTGACCCCCTGCACGTCAAGCAGGTACTCTAACCAGCTGAGCTAACCGCCCCAAAAAGCTGCGCTAGTATAACGAAAACCGATACTATTTACAAGCCAAAAACCTGTTTTGGGGATTTGACTAAATCAATAAAAATCTGATATATTTTGCACAAAGAAATCAACGAGGAGACAAAGAGATGAGAACAACAAAAGTCATCATGTCAGCGATTTTTGGAATATTCATAATTGGAGCAATTTCGTTGGCGTGGGCAGAAACAAGAACCAAACTCGTAAAATACAGAGTTATCGACTCTCATAAATATCAAAGCTTTGTCAAGAACTGGGACAGCAAAAAACATCAGGTATTGTATGCACTGATCAGCAGTCCCGACGAGTGGAACGCTGTGTTTCATCCAGCCCCGATAATGGGAGTGAATCGCCCATTCTGTCCTGATAAAAAACTATACGACAAGGAACAGATTCTGGTTGTTTCGAGAGTAGTGAACCCGTCTT
>DAOVHI010000024.1 GCA_030671985.1 bacterium | reverse complement strand
GCAATATAAAAAGCTTCTTTAATTGTTTGAGCCAGATCAGCCACATTTCTAACAAGATAATTGTATTTTGTTATAGGTCTTGTTATTCCAACAATATCGGCTTCCTGAAATGCGTCATTCCCTATCATTGATGTCAGCACCTGTCCGGTTAATGCAACCATAGGGATGGAATCCATATACGCAGTAGCTATTCCGGTTACCAGATTAGTTGCTCCTGGACCTGATGTAGCAAGACAAACTCCAACTTTTCCTGTGGCTCTTGCATACCCGTCAGCAGCATGAGCCGCTCCCTGTTCATGACCGACCAGAATATGCCGGATCTCTTTTGTTGCATATAACTCGTCATATACGTCCAGCAGCACGCCGCCGGGAAATCCGAATATTACTTCTACCTTCTCTTTCTTTAAACTTTCTATAAGTATTTTGGCTCCGCTAAGTTTCAAAATATCACCTCTTTTTAAATACTGCTCCGGAACTTGCCGAAGACACCATCTGTGAATATCGATACATATATCCTGACTTTATTTTTGGCTCAGGTCTCTTCCACTTATCCAATCTGTTTTTAATTTCTTCATTTGTTAACTTAATATTTAACTCTCTACGTGGTATGTCTATTTCAATAATGTCGCCGTCTTTTACTATAGCGAGCGGTCCGCCCTCAGCCGCTTCGGGAGATATATGTCCAATAGCCGCTCCACGCGTACCGCCTGAGAATCTGCCATCAGTTAATAGAGCTACACTATCCGCAAGCCCAATGCCTGCAAGCGCCGCAGTAGGAGAAAGTCCTTCTCTCATTCCCGGGCCACCCTTTGGACCTTCATAACGAAGAACAATAACATCTCCACTCTTGATTTTTTTATTCATTATATCTTTCATAGCTTCTTCTTCCGAATCAAAAACTCTTGCAGGTCCTGAATGTTTCATCATATTAGGACTAACAGCAGACTGTTTAATAACAGCTCCATCCGACGCTAGATTCCCTCTTAGTATGGCAATTCCTCCCTCTTTAGAATAAGGCTCGCTTACCGGTCGAATAACCTCTTTATTAAAAATCTCGCATCCCGCAATATTATCAGCAACTTTCTTAGTCGTTACAGTTAAGCACTTCTTATTTATTACTCCCAGTTTGTTTATCTCTGCCATTACAGCGTGCACTCCTCCTGCCTGATCAAGGTCTTCCATATGATGTTTCCCCGCAGGTGACAGCCGGCACAGATTCGGCACCTTCTTACTTATTTTATCAAAAAGGCTGAGATCAAATTCTATTCCGGCCTCGTTTGCAATAGCCGGCAAATGAAGAACCGTATTGGTTGAACTGCCAAGCGCCATCTCCACAGCTATCGCATTTTTAAAAGCGTCAAGTGTCGCAATATCCCTCGGCTTAATATTTTTCTTTATGAGCTCAATTATTTTTGCACCCGTTTCTTTGGCAAGTCTTATTCTTCCGGCGTCAACAGCAGGGATCGTGCCGTTTCCCGGCAGTCCCAAACCTAATGCTTCGCTAAGGCAGTTCATTGAGTTCGCAGTGAACATGCCGGAACATGAACCGCATCCAGGACATGCCTTCTCCTCTATTTCAAGAAGCTCTTTTTCGCTCATCTTGCCTCCTGCCACAGCCCCAACTGCCTCAAAAACACTTATTAGATCTATTGCCTCTTTCCCTATTTTGCCTGCCATCATAGGCCCGCCGCTTATTATGATTGCTGGAATATTTAATCTAAGCGCTGACATAAGCATGCCGGGAACGATTTTGTCGCAATTAGTAACAAGTACAAGACCGTCAAAAGGATGCGCTCTTGCCATAACTTCTATTGAGTCCGCAATTAGTTCTCTTGAGGGAAGAGAATATTTCATGCCTTCATGATTCATTGCAATACCGTCACATACACCAATTACACCAAACTCCATAGGTGTTCCACCGCTCATATAAACACCTGCTTTAACAGCTTTAACTATTTGATTGAGATGGATATGCCCGGGAATGATCTCATTAAAGGAATTTGCTATGCCTATGATAGGTCTTGAAAGCTCTTTATCGCTATAGCCGCTAGCTTTCAAAAGCGAGCGATGAGGCGCTCTGGAGATTCCCTTTTTCATTAGATCACTACGCATCTTTACATCCTTTTTAATCTGGCGGGAGCGACGGGACTCGAACCCGCAACACCCAGATCGACAATCTGGTACTCTAACCAAGTTGAGCTACGCCCCCAGCTATCAGAAAATGACCGCAGGTCATTTTCGGTGGGCGATACTGGGTTTGAACCAGTGACATCCTGCTTGTAAGGCAGGCGCTCTCCCAGACTGAGCTAATCGCCCGAAGAGGTCAGTATATAAAAAGTGAATATGCTTGGCAAGTAAAAAAATTTGATTAGAAATTAGATTAAGCTACGTTTTGTTATCCGAAACTTTATCAATAAACATCTGCTGCCAGAGCTCCAGATTAAGAAGAGCCCAGAGCCTGTATCCATGATCATAGCGTCCATTAATGTGTTCATCAATAATTAGTTTCAGATATTTTGTCTGAAAATATCCTCTTTCCAAACAGCGTCTCGAAAGAAGCTCGTCCCGAAGATAATCCTTAAGCTCATTTCTAAACCAATGACTGATAGGCACGCCGAATCCCATTTTCCTGCGTTTGAGTATAGATGCGGGAACAAGTTTTGAAAACGCTTTTTTTAGAATATACTTGCCGCTAAGTCCCTTTAACTTAAGATTAGGGGGAATAGATGCGGCAAACTCCATGAACTTGTGATCAAGAAAAGGAGAGCGCGCCTCCAGAGAGTTTGCCATTGCAGCTATATCCATTTTTACAAGCAGGTCCCCGGGAAGGTATGTCATAATATCAACAAAAAGCGTTCTGTCCAAAAAATCGCTGTAAGAGTTATTGTTATAATAGCTTTCCGCATAACCAAATGAATCAATACCCTGAACCGCTTCTCTGAAAGATGATGCGTAAAGCTCCTTTTTTCTTTCATTGTCAAAAATGGATATCCAGCGAATATATCGTCTTTCGGGAGAATAATTCATAGATTCGGCAAATCTCCTAAAACGGCGAAGTACTGTTTTTTGTTCAGTAGAATAGGGAAGCTTCATTGCAATACCGTTAACCATATTACGTATAGATTGTGGAAATTTTTCATAATACTTAGCCAGTTTTACAGCTTTATAACGCGGATATCCTGCAAAGCTCTCATCCCCTCCATCTCCATTCAATGCAACTGTTACGTCTCGGCTAGTCATCTTTGCAACATAGTAAGTGGGAAGCGCAGACGAATCCGCAAAAGGCTCATTATAATGCCATATGAGCTTAGGTAAAATATCAAGAGCGTCCGGTTTTACAATATACTCATGATGATCGGTTTTAAAATGATTCGCAGCGATCCGCGCATATTTAAGTTCGTTGTATTTCTCTTCCTGAAATCCTATTGAAAAAGTTTTAACAGGTTCACTCATAAGCTTACTCATAACACCAACTACGATACTTGAATCAAGTCCTCCGCTCAGAAAAGCACCCAAAGGCACATCGCTGACAAGTCTAAGCTTTACGGATTCCTCAAACAAGTTTCTGAGGCGCGAGCAATATTCATTCTCTGACATCCTAATCTTGTTTGCCGCGTTCAAATTCCAATATTGCTCAATTGAGATTTTCCCGTTTTCCCACAACAAATAATGAGCAGGAGGCAGTTTAGAGATGCCTTTAAAAGCGGTTATCGGTGAAGGAACGTACTGATAGGTAAGATAATTATGAATGGCTTCTATGTTTACTTGTCTTGGAACTTGTTTTACCTGTAAAATTGATTTTATCTCAGAAGCAAAAACCAGTTCATTGTCAATTTCCGCATAGCACAAAGGCTTCTGTCCTATTCTATCTCTTGCTAAAAGAAGGCTCTTCTTTCCATCATCCCACACGGCAAGCGCAAACATACCGCGCAGAAAATTTAAACACTCAACACCATATTCCTCATATAAATGAACAATAACCTCAGCATCGCTGTGTGTATAAAAACAATGTCCTTTAGCTTCTAAATCTTTCCTTAGTTCGCGAAAATTATAGATCTCGCCGTTACACACAGTCCATATCGTTCTTTCTTCATTGTGAATCGGCTGATGGCCTGTATCCGGATCAATGATAGCAAGTCGTCTTATTCCAAGTCCTACATTCTTCCTGCCGTCTTTTCCCCAGCCAAGATATATCCCTTCATCATCGGGACCTCTATGCTTCAGCACGGAACACATGCTTCGTACTGTTTCTTCTTTGATATTGCCGTTAAGACTTGTATTTAAAATCCCGCAAATTCCACACATTTTATTTAATTTTCTTATGTTTTTTTAAACACGAATTGATTACACCCGATAGACTTTGTTCTAACGCCATTAATTAGAATAAAATTTCTCTTTTTCAAGAAAGAAACAATCTCATCAAACTTTGCATATTCATATGGGAATCCACCAGCCCAATCAACTGCATCATAGTAAATTGACATGCCTCGCTTTTCTTGAAAAGGATGTTTTAATTTCATCAATCTTGCAAAAACTCGCGGAAGAAAAATAGAAAATACCATTATCTTTTTAATAATCCTTCCTCTGTTATTGTAAAGTTTCTTAAATTTAAGCCAAAACCCTGATGTCCAGCAGCGATTATAAATTGCCAAGGCAAATAAACCTTCCTTTTTTACTAATTTAGCGCTATTGTCTATAGCTTTCCACATGTCGCCAGTGTGATGAAGTACACCCCACGCATAAATAATGTCCGCGATTTCAAGGTTATTGAGAAAATCCTTGTTTAATATTGACCCTTCCAGTATTGACCATTGTTTTGCGTTATTTCTACGCTTAATTATGTTGCCGGCTTCAACGCTCTTGGAATCACTATCTAAACTTATTACTTTCTGCGCATTCATATCTATGGCAGCCAGAGAAAAAATCCCGCTTCCACACCCAATATCTATGAAAGATTTCCCTTTTAAACTTTTTAGTTCCAACAACTCCTGCAAAGAGAGTCTTGCTTCTTTGAAGTTTTTTTCATCAAAAGTCTTAATATACTTCAACCAGTTCTCTCCAAACGAAAAAGTGATATGTTCCCTAAAATTCATAGTATTTATTCTATAGCTATCAATCTGCAGATTTTCTGTAAATTTCTTGTAAAAACTTTTTCATTTTTGGGGCATTAGCTTCAACAGAATACCGTTCTTTTACTGTTTCCCTGCCAGTCTGTCCAAATGATTCTCTTAAACTTTTATTCTCAATAAGATGAGAAAGTTTTTCTTCCCACTCAGCTTTAGTGGAAGCCAAAAAACCATTTATCCCATCCTGAACAATCTCAGTACTTGAACAAACACGTGATGATATTGTTGCCAATCCACACGCTAGATAAACCAGTAGTTTTCCACCGCACTTTCCTTGAGTCCATTCATTATTCGGAAGAGGCATGATTCCAATATCAAAAGTTTGGACATCTTTTGTTTCTTCAGCGAAAGACCACTCTTTAAATATTGTCCTTACTCCAGGTAAAGAGAGACGATGAAAGTTGCAGCTAACTACTTTTATATACAGAGACGGGTATTTTTCACATAAATTATGCAAAACATCTGTCATAACTTCCAAATAGGGAAAATTACTGTAGAGTCCAATCCAGCCAATTATTATTTCTTTTCTTTTGATATTCTTCATGAGAAGATAACGACTTGTGTCTACAGTACCTGGTATAACGATTACGCGTCGGTTATATTTTGAGGCATATTCCTTCAAGTAATTATTCCCCACGATTATTCCATCACTCATCGCAACAATTCGGCGAAATTTTCTGCAATACGATTTCGAGAGCGTAAAGACAGCGTCGTCAAAATCAAATACTATCTTTTTTCTGAGCACCTTCTTAAGAAAAAATTCCAAAAAAGGCAGATTGCCGCCAACTAGAAGATCTCTGTATAGAAAAACCAAATCATATTTTAAGCTTCTCAGGCACGCCCAAAACCTATTAGCTACCTTAGCAAACATATAAAAACACAGGATAAAACGACCCCATAATTTGTTTCGCGGTATCCATTCAGGGAAGTAATACTTAGAAGGTTGGGATGGGGAAACTTCAACTTCTAATCCTAGTTTTCTTAACATAGGAATATTCTGATATATACGAAAAAAAGCACCCCCTCCACCCTTGTCGCCGACTTTCCCATCAACCAAAAAGAGAACTTTCATTTACTTATCCTTTCTGTTGCCAAAATTTTAATATTTTTCTTATTAATTTTTCCCAAATCACATAGGGTATCAAAAAAATATGAATTAATTGAAAATATAATAATTTTATTAATTTGCATTTTTTATTCGCCTTTGCCAAATCAATAAGAACTTGACGTTTTGCCTTTTCCCATAATTCGTAATCCTCTTTTGCTGTTTTTGCTGTATTTTTGCGTATTTCAGCAAGATTATCTAGATTTAATTCCTCCGGATTTTTTAGATCATATAACAACCCATTTCTTCCATGAATAATATATTCGTTCATTGTAGAGTTATTAGGAGCAATTACACAGATTCCTCGGGATAATGCTTCAATAAAGCTCATTCCTATCCCTTCAAACTGCCTTGGAGCTATAAAGACATTACAGGAAGACAATAATTTGTCGTATTCTTCCTTATCAAGCCAATTATTGACTATTTTGATATTATATCTGCCTATATCTTCTTTTGAAGGAAGGTCAATTTTGCAATCAGGGTCAGAAGTAGTTTTTATGATTATTTCTCCCTCATAATTTTCCCCCAATAATTTTTTTACGATGTCCCACGTAACATCCGAAGTACGCATCCAGAAAAAGACCTTTTTTGCTTCGTCATTAGGTAAAACCTGAGCGACTGACTTTAAGTGATATTTGTAATAATAACAATCCATATCAACTTTCTTTAGTTTGTCATATAATTTTTCAGAAAAAGAAAATGTTTTCATATTGAGACCCAAATAAGGAACATAGGAAGAATAATGCCTATATTCTTCTTGGTCGTACATAGGAAACCACACTATGTTTTTGCAATTTAATTTTTTAAGTTCTTTAGGATGAAAGATATTTTGAATAAAGAAAATTGTGTCATAATTTTCTCTATTAAGATATTCTACACTTACTCTACTCCCTGCTTTCCATGATTCGTCCCATAATTCTACAAGTTCATATTCTGTTGACAGTAATTCTTTCAGAAAAACAGTACATAGAGTTTTCTTATGAAAAGAGTGATCAATAAACGCTGCTTTTTTAGTTTGCATAATATTTTCTTCCAAGATATTTATTTAGCACTTGTTTTTTCGATGATATACTTAATATGGTTTTTCAAATTGTTTAAGAAAGTTTCTTCAGAATAATTTGTGATGGCCGCTTTCCTTGCCAATAGTGATTTTTCTTTTATCCAATCAATCGGTTTGTTAGATACGTTATTTATAACTCTGGTAATATTTTCTATAGAACACGTCTCAAGTAAAATCCCGTAATTATGTACATCAAGATTTGATTCTTTACTGACAATCGGGATCAGCCCATATTGCAAGCAATTAATTACTGAGCCGGGACTTCCTTCGCTACACGATGGAAAAATGACATAGTTACATTTGTCCATTAAATCGTAAAATTTTTTGGAGCGCATTTTAATAAAACCGACGTATAGAATGTTTGGATAATCTCTAAGTTCACGCTTGTAAAATTTTTTAAATTCTGAATCCAAGTGAGTGCATATATATAAATTTTTATCAAATCCTGAAAACACTTCTAATAAAAGATCAAGACCTTTGTGGACATTTCCACCTCCACTAAAAAAGAGAAAATTTTTCCTATTTTTCGCAAAATCCTTTGCAGCTTTTTCATAATGATCATCGTAATATGATGCATTGTTTATACTAAGAACTAATGGAAATTTTGAATATGTTTTGGCAACATGACGATTCCCCAAGCAGATTATCCCATCAGCTACAGAGTTAGCAAATTCTTCTGATTTATTTATGTATCGATCATACGGCAAAATTACTCCTCGTCTGAGTTTTAAATCATTAAATCGCTTTTCTTCTTGAGTATTATGAAATTCCCAATAGCTTCCAGTAGAGAAATATATAACTATTGCTTCTTTATTCAAGTGCTTATAAATACTTTTAAAATTTTTCCCACCATGACCAATAAACAGATCGTATTTTTTTTCAGGAACAAAATTCAAATCATCCCAGTTAACTACATCAACGCTATATCCAAGTTCATTTAATGCTCTGGGAATAGCTAACGCAATTCCATCATTACTGAATCTTATTTGGGGGGGGGGCTGTAATAAAGGTCTAACACGATATGAAACTAAAGCTCTTTTAAATTTGTTACCTTCTCTATTTTTTAAGTATCCTTTATAGTTATAAAGACAATTTATGTCTCTATTAAGCGCTTGATAGATTATTGCCTTAGAAAGGAAAGATGTTTTTCTCTCAATTTTTTTAAATACTTGCATTATCATTTTTCAGCCTTTTCCCCAATAAACAAATAAGTTCCATAATGTGAAGTTGGGTTACGTCCTTCCTCACGTGATAGAATTTTAAACATCCAAGGCTTAAATAATCTGAGCTTATCAGAAATGGTATTTTCATCAAGTTTAATTGGATGTCCGATATCATCCCATGATTCAGGGCATAATGACTTATCTTCCTCATTGCTTAAATCTTGACCAATAATAAGGATTCCACCTCTTTTTAAAACCCTGCACATTTGGTCCATGCATCTATGAAAATCGAAAACATGATCCAGAACATTGATGCAGACTAGCAAATCTATTGTTCCACTCTGGAATGGTAAATCTTCGAGTTTCTTCTCCGTTACTACCGCATTATACCTCCGGACTAATTTCGATACATTCGTCTCATGCTCCTTTTTAAAAAATCTTAGAAATCGCTTTTCGTATGTTTTTATATATAATTCAATAAGTGGATCTTCTAAATACAAATTTTTGAAATGAATAATAGGTAAAATAAATCTAACATTAGTGTGTGGGCCACAACCAGTCTCTAAAACGTTAGGAAATGTTCGCCAGCGTAATATATTATAATCATCAAATTTGTCTTTCCACCATCTATTCCAGTCATCTCCACTACTTATTGTTGATTTTGCAAAACCTTTTTCAAATTGTTGCGCTTCTCGCCATCTATCCTCTATTGCTTTAGTAATAACGATGTCTTTCTTCATTTTCACTTTTCAGATATCATTTTTTAAAACAATATTACACTTACAAATAAACGGAACTAAAGATAATGTATCTTTCGATATTTTAGTATTAAATTTGAAGGGGTCTTCAAAAGACCAGTCGATAAAATTCCAATCAACATTTTGCACATGCGTTTTAAGAATGTGATCAAATTCTTCAAATGACCACTCTCTGAGGTGCCAATAGTTTTTTGGTGTACCGTCGGGATTTGTATATTCTGACCGCCTGTTGGGTGTGCTGAGAAAAACTCCCTTTTTGGATACACGAAGCATTTCTTTAAGCAGTTTGTCATAATCTTCTACATGTTCAATTACATCTATACAGGTTACTAAATCAAATGTGTTATCCCTAAATGGGATGTTATATCCGTCATAACGTAAAATATCAATATTTTGTGGTTTGAATATTTTGAGCGCTCTTTTTACTGCTCTCTTATCAACCTCTATCCCAGTCAACTTTTTGGTTTTTTGGGATAAAATTTTTAGTCCATATCCTTGACCGAATCCCACATCTAAGCAACTCTCCTCTTTTTTTAAATAGTTATCCAAAGCTAAATTATAGGCTGCCATCTGGCAGGGCACTTTTTGGGAATTATCACAAGTAGAATATTTTGATGGATCCGGTTTGCTGCGGAATATTTTCTGTTTGACCTTACGAAACTTGTTAAGTAAAAATTTTAGGTGGCTTTTGAATTTAGTCAGACTCTTATTATTAGCAAAAAAATCATTCATGCCTTTTTTTATTTTCTCATTTAAAATGACTTGCTCTGGAAATCTTATCTTATTGAGGCCAATAGGTTCGGACCATTTTAATTCGTATGCTGGTTTTTCTGAGCGCACATGAGTACCCTCTGTCATTCCAGTATTTTCGATCATATTTCTGGTTGGATATACAAAATATTGATTATTAATTATCATGTTTAGGCCGCAAGGAACTGCCCAAGAATCCGCTAACTTATCCGTTCTCAGAGAATTATACATTAACATCATATCCGCTCCAGATTCAATAATTTTGCATTTAACCTTCTCTATTTTTCTAACCAATATGTCTGTGTTAAAAGTGTATTCTTGCCAGACTTTTTTCCATGTCCCCCATCCCCATGAAGAAAAACGCGGATAAAAGAATATATCGTAATCGCAATTTGCAAAACTTTTTTCTTTAATTGGATATCTCAAACCAGTGACACCGGCTATTTTTGGATTGTCCCGATATTTTCCTAAACACGCTTTCATATATTCGTAAAATCCATTTGCAACACAGATATCATCTTCTACGCATATAATTGCATCGTGTTTTTCAAATACCTTATTAACTCCAAAGATTACTGACTCACTTAATCCGATATTCTTTTCTTGGTAAAATTTCTCCGTTTTAACCCAATCAATTTTATCAAGCATTTTTCGAACTTCTTTTATTTTTTCTTCATCAATTTCATTTTTGGGCCCATCAGAAAAAATATACAAAAGATTGATTTTGTTGCTTTTTAAGCAGTCTAATGTTCTTTGTAGATTTTCCGAACGGTTATATGCGAACAATGCCATTGGTATCATTTTATATATTTCTAATAAATCCTGATAGTAATTCATAACAGTAATCCTCCCTATCGATAAGAGTTAGAGCCTCTTAAAGAAAAGAGTGTTAAGGGTTTTTGCAAACAATTCATAACCTTTAGATCTTAAATATTGAGTAAGTTCATTATCGATAACTTGCTCTAAGGAGAATGAGTCCACCAAGCACTCTGCTAAAATGTATGAAGGGCTATATTTGTCCCAATCGTTTGACTTCAGAACCTGTAAATCTAAACCTTCTACATCTACTGATAAAAAGTCAATTTCAGTATCTTTAGGCAAGTAGATATCTAAGATTCCCACAAGTGTTGAAGTTTCTATTTTTATCTCATCAATAATTTTGCACCCTTCCTTCTCACCCCTCTGCACGGCTAATTCTTTTGAAAAGGTATTTAGAGCAGGTTCACTAAATAGGTAGTAAGTTAGTATCTGCTTTTTATCAGAAATCGCAGTTTCTAAATTTATATCTCTTGTCCTTATTTTTTTAAAGAGTTTCATGCTCCCTGGCATTGTATCAATATTTATACCTCTCCATCCTCTTTTGTAGAAATAATAAGTGTTTGAGAAGCGCATGGGATGATAAGCTCCAACATCCACATAAAAACCGATTGTTCTATCCATTTCTCCAAACATACCCCTCAAGATCATATCCTCGCCTTTTTGAGAATATGATTTTGTTGCGTATCCATCGAAAATTAAATTTCCCCATTTTATTACAGATTTGCGATATTTCTTAGGAATAAATTTCTTGACAACTTCTTTTATTTTCTTCATCTCTGCAATACTCTTTTAGGACCACCAATCAATGAAAGCGATTTAAACATTAAAATAGAATTTTTGTAAGTTTTAGGAATTAAGACAATTGAGAAAACTGAAATAAAATACGAGATTAATGTCGCAAACGCAGCACCATTTATTCCATATTTCGGTATAAAAATAATATTTAATACAATATTAACTATTGCACCAAGGAATGTTCTGAAAAACGAGATTCTTGTATAATTTTCAGCTATTAAATATTGGCTGCTTGCCACCCCCAAAAAAACAAACAATCCTGCCCAGATATGAATCCTCAAAACAGAGCCAGCATTGCAATATTGGGCACCAAACAAAAATTTTATAATATCATTAGCCAAAAATGCAATAGGCAAAGCTATCCCTATAGCTAACCATGTCATCAAATCGTATAGTTTCTGTAATCTTTTATAATATAATTCTTCACTTATTTTTTTTGCGTTGATTATCGCAGGAAAAAGCGAACTTGTGATAACCATAGGGATAAAATACCATGCGGAAGATAATTTCACCGCCACTGCATAGTTGCCAACTGCCTCGGTACTAAGCATATTTTTTATCATAATCTGATCTATTCTCATATAAATTGATACAGCAATCCCAGATAATATGAGTGGCCAGGAATCTCTTAATAATCTTTTCGCTAAACTAAATTTTGGCTTCCAGTTAAATATACTCAGTTTTTGTTTTATATATATGCTAACCAGTCCTATTGCTAAAATTATATTCTCTGCAATCATAATCGCTGCAAAGTATTCCAGCCCCATTTTGAAATGTATAAATAAAAGTTTTATGATAGCTGCTGAAATCCCTGAAATTACTTGGGCATAAACAGCATACTTTGATAGAACTTTTGATTGGAAATAAAAGGTTATGACATTAAATGATTGAAAAATCACACTCAAGGCAATGATAAAAATAAGTAAATTTGTAAAACTGTCGTTTGTAGTAAATCTGACAGCGAGCACTCCCAGCAATAAAATAGAGCCTGCAAGTTTAAGCGTAAATGTGGTGCCAAGCAATTCGTCTCTTTCTCTTTCATTTTTGACTAAATCCCTGACAACAATATTATCTAATCCCAACGTAGTAATAGCAGAAAAAATAATGACAAAACTTACCGAATAACTCAACAATCCATATCTGCTTGGACCTAAATATCTAGCTACATATACACCAACAAACAGAGTGATGATCATCATCAAGATTCTCTCGAAAAAGAGCCATCCTGTATTTGAAAAATATTTCTTAAAACCAACAGAAAATTGCATCATAGTTTCCTATACCACTCAATAGTTTTCTTTAACCCTTTCTGAAAATCCGTTTTAGCAACAAAACCAAACTCTTTTTTCGCTTTGAATACATCCAGTTTTCTTCTTGGCTGACCGTCCGGTTTGGAGGCGTCCCAAACGACTTCTCCTTTAAAACCGGTTAGTTTAACAATTAGCCTGATTAAATCCTTAATGGAAATTTCAAAACCGGCGCCAATATTTATCGGATCCGGCTTGTTATATTTTTCGGCGGCTAAAATAATCGCTTCAGCGCAATCCTCAACGTACAAGAATTCTCTGGTTGCTTTACCTGTTCCCCAGATAACAATGCTATCCCTTCCTTCTTTCTTAGCATCAAAACATTTTTTTATGAGAGCAGGTATTACGTGCGATGATTTTTGATCAAAATTATCTCCCGGGCCATAGAGATTTACCGGCATTAGAAATATGGAATTAAAACCGTATTGCTGGCGATAAGCCTGCGATTGAACTAAGAGCATTTTTTTTGCCAAGCCGTAAGGGGCGTTCGTTTCCTCAGGATAGCCATTCCATAAATCTTTCTCATTAAATGGGACGGGAGTGAATTTGGGATAACAACATATAGTCCCGAGCGCGACAAACTTTTCTATTCCAAACCTTTTGCCTTGCTCTATCATCTGAACGCCCATCATCAAATTATCATAAAAGAATTT
>DAOVHI010000141.1 GCA_030671985.1 bacterium | reverse complement strand
GTATAGGCGCCAATAGTTCCAAGAAACAAGAAAATTCCAAAATAGGCAAGGTAGACCCATAAACCAAGTCTCGGCAATTTAGCATAAATCCAGAAATTAAAGCCTCTAATTCTACCATAGTTTAGATATAAATAAGGAAGATAAACTATCGCGCTTAACCCAACTGACAACAAAAGTTTAAACGCTTGATTTAATGCCTTCTTTCTCCAGACAATTACAAAAGTTAGAATAAACAAAAGAACGGTTCCAAGTAAAGTTAAATATTCGAAAGGATATGTAAGGAGAATATAACCCATCATAAAGCCGAGTAGAGCAGTAATAAACCAATTTTTTTCATATTGAATTGAGAGAATTAATAAATAGATCGTAAAAATGAAGAATGGCCATGAATAGGTAATAGGCTCAGTACTGAAAAAATACGAGATAAAAGACGCAGCAAAAGTGCCTGTGCGATACCAATGATCCCATAGATAGATTTGAGTCAAGGTATAGACATGATGAGACTGAGGTATGGGATTGCCTTGTAATACATAAATTAAGACATAAACCCCAGATAGATTTCCACAAAATAAAAACAAAGTAGAGAGTAACCCAATTTTTTTGCTTTTAGTAAATCTATAGGCAAGAGAATAGCCTCCAAGGGCTGTAAGTCCTGCAAAAAACGGAATTTCCACATTAAATACCACACTCACTTCTTCCTGGAATAAGATGCAGAAGATAGCAGTAAACAAATGAAAGAAATAGGGATATGTGACCTGACTGCCTGAATACCATGGATTCGGCGGAGGAATAGAGCGCGTTGTAATTATTTGTCCGACTACTGCAGCATGCCACCAAGTATCTCCAGCTAAGCCAATGGCAGGATTGAATATTCTAGGGAGCAATATCAATACAAAAGAAATGAAAAAAAGGAGAACCGTGATTAATACTTCATCTTTATTGGCAAGAAGTTTCTGCTTCAAATCTTTTTTATTGATCGGATTTTGGAAATAGGGATAGATGTTAAGTGCTCCCAGCAACCCTGTGACTAGTAAAATTACGCTTATATACAAAGAAAACCATATTGAAATCAACCAAATTAAGTAACTTAAGAAAGCAAAGGATAGAATTGAAGAAATGAATATCTTTTCAGGTATTGACAAACTTTGGAAGAGCGAATTGACAAGCGGAAAAAGCAAAAAACTAAAAGCCGTTAAGGCAAGAAAGATAACTACTTCTAAAGGCATTACAGTGCACTCCGCAGAAAACCACCAATTTCTTTTTCTTTAACAAATATAGCAAGAACTATGAAAACCATTAGACACAAAGGTATTATGTTCCAAAGAAGACCTTGTGGACCTCCAGTCAAAAGTTTTGCGGAATAAAGATCTGAGAGATGGAGTCCTGTTTCTTGAAATAGTTGTAGGTCTATAAAAGGAGTTTCAAATTCTTCAAATCGTGAAATGACTGTTCCGAAAATCCATCCTTCAATTCCTGAAAGAAAAAGCGGGAATACCTGAAAAAGGACAAGCTTATGATTCCATGCAGAAAATTTTTTTGCATAGAAGTGGAGTTCATTCGTAGCAAACATGATAAGAAGCGGCACGGTGGGTTGGAGTGTCTGCCTTACAAATCCTGCTTCTGGATATCCCCAGTATACGGCTGTTAAGAAAAATGGCAAGAAAACAAAAGATAATAACTTTAGTTCATTAGATATAATACTCCTTGTTTTAGATAACCGTAACAATTTCATTATTACAAGTAAATACAGGAAAAGAGTTAGCGCTCCGGGGTAAGTATGATAAAAATGCCACAGCAAAAAACGATAGTTTCCCGTTATCAGATACCCGACAACTTGAATAGGAATTAGTGAGCGGATGATGTTTAACAATCTATTTCGCACAGGAACAATGAGCGAAGTACTGAAAAAACTTCTAATTAATGCATACGGGGTTGTGTACACCTCTGTATAATATTGCGTGGCAAAAGGATAATAAATAAGTCGTGAAGGCAGTAACGAACCAAAAGCTATCGTATTCCACACAAAGTAGGGAGTAAGAAGCAAAGCAAAGAGCAAGAGCCCATGCAATAATTTTTTTTGGAAAAAACGGCTCTTTTTTGTTATTAAAAGGAAGAGCGTAGCAGAAGCTATATAAAATAAAGCATATGGGTGGCTAAGGAATGCAAATGCACTGAAAAATACTGAGAAGAGATAGTTTTTCTTACAGAATAGAAAATAGAACATTAACAAGACAAAGTAAGCTGTTAAATTCTTAGCCCATGTATAAAGGGCGTTTTCAATTAAGTATGGATTGACTATTAAAAGGAGGAAAGTGGTTACACCTACCTTTCTTCCAAAGCATTTTCGTATAACCAACATTATCAACATCTTTTTGTTCAATTCCTAATTCCCTTAAAGTTTCTCTTATTTTATTCTTTGCCTTTTCCATCTCATTAGGCTTACAAAGATATTCAATCTCCATGAAATAACCCAAATGCTCCACCTTATTAATCTCAATCACAATCCTCTTATCCTTCTTATGAAGATAACTCTCCGACACTTTCCTTTTTTCCATCCACCGAACAAAACCCAAATCCTTAAACAAACAAATCATATCTTCAACATCATCCTTATTCTTTAAAGCAAATTCAAACTCCTGTTTGACGACAATCTCCTTGTCCCAATGTTTTTTCAACCACTTCTTAAAATTAATCTCATATCCATCGGATTTTTTTCTTATCCTAAATGCTTTGCTTGGGTAAGCATGTTTTCTAAATTTTCTCTTAATCGCAAAATAATCGTCGCTACGACTCTCCTTCTTTTCAAAATCAGCTATCGACTTATCGTCAATTCCAGCAGCTCCCTTATTCGCTTTTACCCTTTTGTATGCTTCCAATACAACATTCTTGGAAATTTCATACGGCTTTGTTTTGTCCATGGTTCCTCCCATTTCGGTTGACCAATTATATTGACTCATCCCACATTAAGTGGTTGATCAATCTTCAAAACTGAATAACACAGCTCCTTCGCTCCACTTTCATTACAAAAGCTTCATCACTACTACGGACTGATCCGCCACTAAATAATAGTATTGCTACTTTCTGCCTTGCCCTTCGGGGTTACGACATTTTCGCACTATTATTTAGCTTCTC
>DAOVHI010000012.1 GCA_030671985.1 bacterium | reverse complement strand
ATATATTTAGAGTATTAGTAGTAAGTTAGAGAGTTTTTAACATAATTCACAGTATTATTACTGTTATTAGTATTATATAAATAGATAAAAGGAGTAAATAAGATGTTAAAAATAAGCTGTCTAAAAAAAGATTTACTAAAAGCTACACAAATTATCATTGGAGCGATAACTCTAAAAACTACCTTACCTATTCTATCTAATATTTTAATAGAAGCTAAGAAAGATAATATTTCAATATTTGCCACTGATTTAGAGATAGGAATGAAATACACCATTAAATGTAATGTAATAAAAGAAGGAATTATTACAATACCAGCTAGACACTTAAGTAATATAGTGAAGGAATTACCAGAAGGAGAATTAGAGATAATAGAAGAAAAAAATAATATAATTAAAATAAGAAGCGGGAGGATATTATTTAGCATTAATAGTCTTAAAAAAGATGAATTTCCTAAATTTCCAAGCTCACCAAAAGAAAAAAGCATTAATGTAAGCACAAGCGTTATTAAGGATGTTATTTGTAAGACATCATTTGCCATGTCACATGATGAAGTAAGATATGTTTTAAATGGAGTCTATTTAGAGATAGCGGGAGACGGTAAAAAGAAAGCTTTGTTAAAAGCCGTAGCTACAGATGGAAAAAGACTGGCATATATATTAAATGATATAAACGTACCTAATGATTATAAAAAAAAGGTTATAGTTCCATCAAAAACAATAAAAGAAATATTGAGAATTATAGATGAATGGGAAAATGTTAAAATTATAATAGGTGAAAAACAAATTAATTTTGAAACGGATAATATTTTAATAACGTCTAGATTAATAGAAGGGCATTTTCCGGATTATAATCAAGTATTACCAAAAAAATATAAAGAGAGAGTTAAATTAAATACCGAACAGTTTCTTACATCAGTAAGGAGGGTTGCTCTTTTAGTAAGTGATAAAACTAATTATATAAAAATAAACATTAAGAATGGGGTGATGATTTTATCAATAGAGGCTCCCGAAGTAGGTCAGGCGAGAGAAGAAATAGAAATAGATTACAAAGGAGAAGAGTTAATAATAGCGTTTGATCCTAATTATATAACAGATGTTTTAAAAAATATTAAAGATGATGAAATTTACTTTGATTTTATAGATAGTGAAAATCCAGGGGTTATTAGACAAGTAAACTCAGATAACTACTTATGTGTAATAATGCCAATAAAAATTTAGTGGCTGGGTATACTAGGCCAGAACATATAAAAAGCATTGTTAGTAATATAATATCTAAGATAAGAGAAAAAGAAGGCAGGAATAAGACCGGGGAAATAAAAAAACACGTAATAGAAATATTAGGAAAGCAAAGCGGGAGGCACGTAGAGGTGCGGGAATTAAAGAAAGGAAGTTTATCTGTAAGAGTCGATAGCTCAGCATGGCTTCAGGAATTAAATTTAATGAAACAAGATTTAGTGAATAGTATTAATATGAAATTTAAAGGGGATCTTATAAAAGAGATAAAGATTAGACTTGGTAAAAAATGAGACATAGGCAGGAATGGAAATCGACTTTTATTACTCTTGCATCTTCAGTAAAAAGCCGTAGAATTCATGTAGATCTTTTTCCTGCTTTGAGAGAGTATCAGATTAAAGATGACGAACTAGATTCGCTGAATATTTAATAAGGAGAACACTTGATGGTTAAGGTGAAGAAAGATAGTTATGATGCGCAAAAAATTCAAGTTTTAGAGGGGCTGGAAGCGGTTAGGAAGCGTCCGAGTATGTATATTGGAGATACCGGGGCGAGAGGGCTGCATCATTTGGTATATGAGGTTGTTGATAACAGCATAGATGAATCACTAGGTGGTTATTGTAAACAAATAGAAGTTATTGTTCATGTAGATAATAGTGTCACAGTGATAGATGATGGGCGGGGAATTCCTGTTGATCTCCACGCCGAATATAAAAAGCCGGGCGTAGAAGTTGTAATGACAATGCTTCATGCCGGCGGAAAGTTTGATCATAAAGCATATCAGGTTTCAGGAGGTCTGCATGGAGTAGGCGTATCTGTTGTTAACGCTCTTTCGGAACGACTGCTGGTAGAGGTTAAGAGAAATGGGAAGATATATGAACAGGAGTTTAAAATAGGCAACCCGGTCAGCTCTTTAGAAGTTATAGGGAAAACGAAAAACACAGGAACAAGAGTTACCTTCAAGCCGGATAGTAATGTGTTTAAAGACATTAATTTTGATTTTGATATATTATCAAATAGATTGAGAGAACTCGCCTTTTTGAATAGCGGCATAAAAATAAGCATAGTGGATGAAAAAGAAGACAAAGAACATGTTTTTCAGTATGAGGGAGGGCTTGTTTCTTTTGTAAAGTATCTTAATGAAAACAAAATGTCTCTTCACGAAAACCCTATATGTTTTTCTAAAGAGAAAGATGACGTTAAAGTAGAAGTTGCAATGCAATATAACGATTCCTATGCGGAAAACATATTTGCATTTGCCAATAGCATAAATACTCAAGAGGGAGGAACTCATCTGGCCGGATTTAGATCGGCTCTAACCAGGGTCGTGAACGATTATGCCCGCAAATCGGGGATTTTTAAAGAGAGTGTTTCTCTGTCTGGAAATGATGTGAGGGAGGGATTGGTGGCTGTTATAAGCGTAAAATTACCCGAACCGCAATTTGAGGGGCAGACGAAAACAAAACTTGGCAATGCAGAGGTTCGGGGAATAATGGACTCCGTGGTAAGCGAGGAGGTCAAGAACTTTTTGGAAGAAAATCCTGCGATGGCGAGAAAGATTTTGGAAAAATCTATTCTTGCAGCCAGAGCAAGAGACGCTGCGAGAAAAGCAAGGGAATTAACTCGCAGAAAAGGGGCGCTTGACTCTTTGTCCCTTCCTGGGAAATTGGCAGATTGTTCAGAGAAGTCACCGGCGCTTTGTGAGGTGTATATAGTTGAAGGAGATTCTGCTGGGGGTTCCGCAAAGCAGGGCAGAGACAGGGTTTTTCAGGCAATATTGCCATTAAAAGGGAAAATTCTGAATGTGGAAAAAGCAAGACTGGATAAGATATTAAATAATGAAGAAATAAGGACCCTTATCACCGCTATTGGCACAGGAATTGGGGACGAAGATTTTGATATAGAAAAGGCCAGATACCACAAAATAATAATTATGACAGATGCCGATGTGGACGGAGCGCATATCAGGACGCTTTTACTTACATTCTTTTATAGACAAATGAAAGCATTGCTGGAGAAGGGATATATTTATATTGCACAGCCTCCACTGTATAAGGTCAAAAGGGGAAAGGCCGAACAATACCTTAAAAGCGACAAGGCTTTTAATGATTTTATACTCTCTTCAGGCATGAAGGGCGTAAAAGTAACAATTCTCAGCGAACAAAAAGAACTTGCGGATATGCAGCTAAAAGCAGTAGCAAGCGATCTTACGCGACTTGAGAGCTTAATAAAAGTGGTTGAGCGCAGGGGGATAAGTTTTGCAGACTATCTCAAATTAAGAGATAAGAATACAAGCAGTTTCCCGAAATACAGGGTGCGCACAACGAAGGGATTTCAGTATTTTTACACAGATAAGGAATTGGCCGCCACAGAAGAGAAGCAGAATGAGGAGCGAAAGCAGCTTGATATATTTGAGAGCGAAGAGTCCGCAACCACTGAGATTACGGAGTTTGCGGAATCCAGACAAATTGGCGATATATTAATAAGGATAGAGCAAAAGGGCATAGCTGCAAACACCCTTCTCCTCGAAAGCGGTGGCAAAAAGGCGATATATAAAATTAGCGTTGGAGACAAAGAGTATGAAATAAAAAGCGGTTATGAGATTCTAGACAGAATAAAGGCATTGGGAAAAAAGGGCTTGGCTATACAGCGTTATAAGGGGCTTGGAGAAATGAATCCCTCCCAGTTATGGGAAACAACAATGGATCCCAAAGAGCGCACGCTTTTAAAAGTAGCTATGGAAGATGCAATAGAAGCCGATAGGATATTTACAATATTAATGGGCGATCAAGTGGAGCCAAGAAGGAAGTTTATTCAGGAGCACGCATTGGAAGTAAGCAATCTGGATGTGTAGCTAGGGAGGTAGGAATATTATGAAAAAACTATGGGACGGAAGATTTAAAAGTGGTTTGGATCCGTTTATTGAAAAGTTCTCGTCATCAATGAGCATTGATGTAAAGCTGGCGAAATATGATATTCAGGGAAGTATTGCTCACGTTAAAATGCTTGGTAAGGTTAATATAATTTCTAAGAACGACGCAAAAAAAATACTTCACGGATTGGAAGAAATCCTTCAAGAAGTTTCTAGCAGGGGGTTAAAATACACGCCCGCAGACGAAGATATACATATGGCAATTGAGCGCATACTTGTGGAAAAAGCAGGAAAGGTTGGCAACAAGCTTCACACAGCAAGATCCAGAAACGATCAGATTGCGCTTGACGAAAGGTTGTATCTGCGCAGTGAGCTGAAAGAAGTCTCCGAACTTATTAAAAAGCTTCAGGCAACAGTCGTTAATACAGCTCAGAAAAACATTGATATTGTTATTCCTGGACTTACTCACATGCAGCATGCGCAGCCAGTTCTTTTTTCGCATTATTTGATGGCTTACTTCAATATGCTGAACAGAGATAGGAACAGACTCAAAGATTGCCTTAAAAGAGTAAATATTATGCCTCTGGGTGCGGGCGCAATTGCAGGGACTTCGTTTCCTATTGATCGCGAGTATGTGGCCAAGTTGTTAAGCTTTCCCGCTATCACGGAAAACAGCATGGATACGGTTAGTGATAGAGATTTTATTCTAGAATTTGTGTCTTGCTCTGCCATTCTCATGATGCACCTTTCAAGGTTATGCGAAGACATTGTCATCTATTCTTCGGAGGAGTTTGGGTATGTAGAATTGGATGATAGCATTTGCACGGGAAGCAGTATGATGCCCCAAAAAAAGAACCCGGACGTTGCAGAATTGATAAGAGGAAAAACCTCGAGAGTATATGGCTCACTCATGACTCTTCTTTCGTTAATGAAATCACTGCCACTATCATACAACAGAGACATGCAGGAGGATAAGCCGGCTCTATTTGATGCCGTTGAAACGGTCAAGGCCTGTCTAAAAGCAGGTGCAAAGCTTTTAGAGAATATGAAGCTTAATAAAAAAAGGCTGGAATATGTTTTAATCAGGGACTTTTCATGCGCGACAGAAGTAGCTGATTATCTTGTAAGGCAGGGAATGGCTTTTAGAGATGCGCATAAACTGGTTGGCGGGATAGTTAGACACTGTATAGATAACAAAAAACACTTATCGGATCTTACCTATTTAGAATTTAAAACATTTTCAAACTTGTTTTCCAAAAACATTCTAGATTTTGCTTCCCCTAATTCCTCAGTAAAATCCAAGTCCTCTCCCGGTGGCACATGTCTGGAAAACGTAAAAACCCAGATAGAAAAAGCAAAGAGTTTGCTTAAATGATAAAAGACATAATCTTCGGCACAATTGGTGGGCTCGGATTGTTTCTTTATGGTATTCATATAATGAGCGATGCTCTCCAGAAAGCAGCTGGAGATAAGATGAGAAAGATACTGGGTATAATAACAAATAAGGCCTTTTTCGGTTTGTTGGCCGGTGCAGGGATTACCAGCATTATTCAAAGCAGCAGCGCGACAACAGTTATGGTAGTGGGCTTTGTTAATGCCGGACTTATGACATTAAAACAATCTCTGGGCGTTATACTTGGAGCAGACATAGGAACAACAATCACCGCTCAAATCATTGCTTTTAAAATAACTCATTATGTGCTTCCCGTCATTGGAATAGGATTTGCACTGCATTTTTTCTGCAAGAAGCGCGTGACAAAACAAATAGGCTTAGCTATTTTTGGATTCGGCGTTTTGTTTCTCGGCTTGAGTATTATGACGGATACCGTGCGGCACTTGAGTGATAGCCAGGCGGCAAGAGAAATGCTAATCAATTTTAGCAGGACTCCTGTTTTAGGGGTGCTTGCCGGGACGATTCTAACAGTGATTGTTCAGAGTAGCAGTGCAACAGTAGGTCTTACTATGGCGCTTGGCATGGGAGGGCTTATTGACATAAGCGCAGCAATCCCATTATTGCTTGGAGATAATATTGGAACATGTATAACCGCAATGTTAGCAAGTATTGGGACTAATATCGGGGCTCGTCGAGCAGCTGTAGCCCATCTTATGTTCAAGATAATAGGCGTAATAATAATACTCGCTATCCTGCCGATATATAAGGAACTGGTTGTTTCTACAGCAGGCAGTATTGGAAGGTAGATAGCCAACGCGCATACGATCTTTAATATTGGTATCGCTGTATTGTTTTTGCCGTTTACAGCGTTCTGTGCCAGGCTATTGGAAAAAATTATCCCGGGAAAGGACAACTCTCTTGATTATGCTCCGAAGTTTCTGGAGCCGCATCTGTTGAACACTCCATCCATAGCAATAGAGCAAGCGCGGAAAGAGCTTATAAGAATGACTGAGATGGTTAAGGCAATGGTTGATAAAGCAATGGATGGATTCTTCAAAAAGGACATAGGCATGATGCGCGATGCTATAAAAAAAGAAGATGCTGTTGATAATCTTCAGAGTTCAATAACTCATTATCTTGTTGAGCTTTCTGAAAAGAGCTTGAGTTCGGAGATGGCAGAAAAAATACCGGCGCTTCTTCATTCGGTTAATGACATAGAACGCGTAGGGGACATCTCAGAAAATCTCGTAGAGCTTGGAGAAAGGGCGATTGAGAAAAAACTTCCGTTCAGCGATAAAGCAATCAAAGAATTAAGAGAGATGTATTCGGAAGTTACAGCAATGCTGGGGGAGACAATCAAGGCGCTGGAATTAAACGATGTAACAATCGCGCGCAAGGTCTGGGGAAGGGAAAAAAGGATAAATAAATTAACAGAGATATTTGGGAAAAATCATACATCTAGATTGAGAAACAAGGCATGCAATATAGTTTCAGGAATTATTTTTCTTGATCTTCTGAGCAACTTTGAAAAGATAGGTGACCATCTGAATAATGTTGCAGACGCTGTTATTGGCGGGCTTCAGTGGGATAGTCACACTACCACGTAGGTATGCCTTATAAATTTTTCTCTTCAGGAAGATTGGGCGGTTTTAAAAATAAAGCCGTAATCCCTCCGCCGCATAAAGCTAATATTCCAGCAGCAATAAAGGCAGATACGTAACTTCCAGTTGCGTCATAAACCATTCCTCCAAGCCATGGTCCAGCAAAACAGCCGGCTCCATAAGCTATGAATACTAACCCGTAGTTGATTCCAAAGTCTTTTGTCCCAAAAAAATCTCCTGTAGCTGCCGGATATACTGCCAGAAAACCTCCAAAGCATAATCCGACAATTCCTGCTGCCGCATAAAGAGCGAAAAGCATCGTCATGTAGGGCAAAAGAATCATTCCTAGCGTCATAATAAGAAAAAGAACAACTATGATATTCTTTCTTCCGATTTTATCGGAGAGTGCGCCAAAAATTATTCTGCCCAAGCCGTTGGCGATAGCCAGTACAGTTATAGTAAAAGCTGCCTGTATAGATGTGTAACCGGCATCATTAGCAAATGCGCTGATATGTCCAATCGCCATCATCCCCGCCACCATTGCTGTAAAGTACGAAACAAAGATCAGCTTAAATGTTGTTGTCTTTAACATTTGACCGGGAGAAAAATCGTTGGAGATAACTTTGCGCCCATCTCTTTTTTGCGCTGCCAATCCCGGTGGCTGCCAATCCCGAGGCGGCGCTTTTAAAAACTGTGCCGCACCTACAATAATCATTCCAAACCCGACTCCATAGATGAGCATAGTAATTCTCCAGCCGTATAGCTCAATGAACCGCGCCGCTAAAGGTGCGAGAAAAGCCGCACCAAAACCAAATCCAAAAATAACTATACCGGTAACCAAGCCCCTTTTATCCGGAAACCATTTTACGCCAGTAGATATTGCCGGTAGATAGCCAAGTCCTGTGCCAATACCAGCTAATACACCATAGCTGATGTATAACCACCATAGGGATTGTGTGAAATAAGCCAGAACCCAGCCCAAACACACAAAAATTCCGCCGACGCTGGCAGTAAGCCGTGCCCCGTATCTTTTTTCTAATATGCCGCCAACCACCATAAAAACAGAAAATACCAGCAGTAATATCGATACCGCTAAAGACGTTTCCCCTCTGCCCCAGCCGAATTCTTTGGCGATGGGCATAAGAAACACTCCCCATGCATACGCCACGCCAAGGCACATAATTATTAATACTCCGCTTATTACCACAAGCCAGCGATGCGTATTTGCTTTTTCTTCAGTCATGCTTTACCTATTAACCACTTCCTCTTTCAGCTAGACGAATAACGTGTTTTAATTCCTTCTCATCTTTTGTCTCAAGCCACTTCTTTTTAAAGTCGCGACTTTGGACAATCATAGCGATCGCCGCTAGAATTTTCAAATGCAAAACACGCTCACAGGAAGAACCTACGAGAACAAAGGCGACATGAATTAATTGATCTCCGGGAAAAATAATCCTGAGCTAATCATTGCTCCCATAGCTACACAAAAGACATCTAAAAGGGTAAGCTCTCTTTTTAAACCTTTCTCCATTTTAACTATTCTTTCCTCTTAATTATGCGTCAATAACCTTAGGCACTCTGAAAAAATTATCTTTCTTATCGGGTGCGTTTTGAAGGGCGCTGTCAACCGGGATAGAAGGCTTTGCAACGTCTTCTCTGAACACGTTCTGCATCTCTACCACGTGAGAAGTGGGCTTTATATTGCTTGTGTCAAGCTGGTTAAGCTTGTCCATATATCCGAGGATTTTGTTTAGCTGTTCAGCATGTGCTTTTTTTTCTGTTTCTGATAATCGCAATCTAGCAAGTTTTGCTACGTATTCAACGTCTTTTTTTGATACCTTTGGCATGGTTATTTGTCCTCATCGTTTTCAAGCTCTGTATTCCAATATGCTGTATCAATAAAATGTTTCCAGCTTTCATGATGCATGGTTTTTATATTAAAGCGCACAAGATGCTGCCATCTGGGTTCTTTTGGAGGCTGAATTAGTCTCATCCCTGCCTGTTGAGGGGTTCTTCCTCCTTTGCGGAGATTGCAAGTCATGCAGGAACAAACCACATTTGTCCACAAGCTTTTCCCTCCAAGTACCTTAGGAATTACATGGTCTATATTGAGGCTCATAATATCAGGACTCTCCCCGCAATACTGACATGTGTTTTTATCTCTTTGGTAAATATTTTTCCTGTTAAATTTTATAGACGAGCGGGGCAGCTTATCGTAGAGCAATAAAAGTATTATTTTTGGAATTTTTATCGAAAAGGAAATTGTACGCGCAACTTCTTCATGCCCTTCAAAAGCGGCCGACAAATCCTTCCAGTCTTCAAAATTGAAGGTGTTAAATTTTCCTGCTTCAACATCAATTACCTGAGCCTGCCCTGTATAGAGCAAAGAAAAAGCTCTCCTTGCCGTACATATATTTACAGCCTGCCACAACCTGTTTAATACCAGTACATTCGCGTCTAACATTTTTTATACTCGCGCATTTTGAATTACCAGACCTCGACCTTGGCATCCCCAGGGGGAATCGAACCCCCGTTGGTAGATTGAAAACCTACAGTCCTAGGCCACTAGACGATGGGGACATTTTTGAAACGAGTTATAATGTAACACACTAGATTGTCTTCAGTCAAGTAGAATGTCAAGCCAAAGTAGAAATGTCCTGTTTTTGACGCATATTCGGTCTATATGTTATATTATGCAAAGCAGAGCAATAACAGGTAAAGGGGTTTATGAAAGCAGTTGCTTTAATATCCGGAGGGCTTGACAGCGCTTTGAGCGCAAAGATAGTAATGGAGCAGGGTATTGATGTATACGGCTTTACCGTTGCTCATGTTTTTTCAGAATCAATAAAGTCTGCAACGTCTTCTTATGCAGAAAAAAGCGCTGACGAACTAGGCATAACATTGCATTCTCACGAGGCGTCTCGGGATTTTCTAAATATTATAAAATATCCTAAATATGGTTATGGCAAGAATATGAATCCATGCTTAGACTGCAGGGTCCATATGCTAATAAAGGCAGGGCAATACATGAAAGAAATAGGGGCTTCTTTCTTAATTACAGGGGAAGTTCTTGGAGAAAGACCAATGTCCCAGCGCAGGGATGCTATGAATATTGCGGACAGGGATTCAGGTTTAAAGGGGTTGATCCTTCGTCCTTTGTCGGCAAAGCTGCTTACGCCCACCGTTCCTGAAATAAAAGGATGGATAGATCGAGATGGCTTGTTTAACATTCAGGGCAGGTCAAGAAAACATCAGTTTATGCTGGCAAAGCGATATGAGATTCGGGAGTTCTCAACACCAGCCGGCGGATGTTTACTTACAGAGCCTAATTTCGCAAGGCGCATAAAAGACCTAACGAAATTCAAATCGGATTTTACATTAAACGATATTGAATTGTTAAAAATCGGCCGCCATTTTCGATTGCCATCGGGTGCAAAAGTTATAATTGGAAGAAATGAAAGGGAAAACAATAAATTGCTTAAGCTTGCCGGGGATAAGATGATATGCATTGAGCCTCAAAGCGTGCCTGGTCCAGTGGTTCTTCTGGGGCGCAATGCAAACAATGAAGACATTAGAATAGCATCTTTATTATGCTCAACATATTGTAAAAAAGCAGGAGCATCTATGTCTATTGATATGCTCAAAAACAAACAGTGTCAAGAGATCAAGCTTGAACGGGGAGAACGTGTTTCCGATAAAGATATTGAGAGTTGGAGAATTGCATAGAAGGCAATTTGTCTTGACATGCGTCGAAGCATGGTGTACCTTTAGCGAAGCCGTGCAATGTGGAGTGGTGGCTTATGTACGAGAGCTTTTATCACATGAACTCAAAGGCTTTTCCAGGTCAACCAACACCTTCTGTCTTCTTTGAATCTGAAAAGCATAAGGGCGCGCTTCGCTATCTGTTGTCCGGAATTAAAGAAAGAGAACCGTTTCTTTTGATTCTAGGTGAATATGGAATGGGGAAGACCTTGCTCTGTCTTCGTCTTCTAAAGGAGTTGAAAAAGAATGGTCAGTTCGTTCTCAACGTATCAACTCCGGTGGCAAGTTACAAAGAATTGCTGGAACAGATTCTATTTAAATTGAAATTGACTCCGCAGAGCAATGATGAAGATTCTCTTCAGACCCAGCTCTTTCAGTATCTGGATCAGCAAAAAGACAATCATGGCTACTTGCCGATTATACTTGATGAGGCTCAGCATTATCAGATATCTACTCTCATCAAAATAAGGATGCTCTCCAATTACAATTGTGACGGGTTTTATCCCTTTCAGTTTTTCTTTTTTGCTCACTCTTCTTTTCTTTCATTCACAAAAGTTTTAAAAAATCCCCGCCTAGAGGCACTTGATCAACGAATTCGTCGACGATATTATCTCAAACCTTTTAGTCTGGCAGAGACCAAAGAATACATCTATTACAGACTTCTTGAATCAGGAGCATTGGGAAGCCCTTATTTTCCAGACGAGACAATAGCTCTCATCCACCAAAAAAGCAGCGGCACACCTCGACTTATTAATAACATCTGCGACGCCTCTCTGGTTATTGGCGTATCGCAAGAGCGGAAAGCTATTGATCGAGATATTGTTACAGAGGCTGTCTCTTCTTTGGGGCTTGAAAAAGAAATCAGAGCTTCTCTCATAGAAAGAGGCGAAGTGCCTCAAAAAGCAAAAGAGAGAAAGCGAGAAGACAAAGAAATAGTTTCTCATACAGAAAAAGCATTGCCCGATTTTACCACCATTCAAGGCGAGCCTTCTTCTAATGAGACTGCTCAGGGACAATCATGGTGGCGATTATTCTTCCATTGATATAAAGGGAAAAATGTGTTACTATCAGGGCAACGGACACGAAATCACAGGAGTTAAGAGATAAATGGTTGTTAATTCATGGGCACCTGGACCCGATAAATCGGACCCTCCAGATAAAGAACGAAAAAATAAGGCAGGGGCTTCAAAAAAAACGAAAGGGGAGGCTTCTCAATCCGGTTCCTATGCCGAAAAATTTTTATCTTCCCGTTCCTCGGAAGAACAACAGAGACATCCTGAGCAAGAAGGCTCCTTTAAAGATCAATTTCTCGGAGGGGGAGAAAAAGAGTCTGAATATCAGGAGAAATCCGAACTGAAGAAGCAAGTCAAAAAATCCAAGGTTCAGGTCGGAGAACTTTTGAAGAAACTCATTTCCAAACGAAATTCAATGGTCGAGGCAGACATTCCGTGTCTTTCTAAAAGGGCAGAGGAACAGTTAGGTTCAAACTTGAAGGAACTCTCAGTCATTGAAAGCAATCTCATGGGGATGGATCGAGGTTTAACCACTTTCTATTGCACCAGTTGCTTTTCCATGGAGGGGAAAACCACTGCTGTAGTAAACGCAGCTTTCGGGCTTTCAGTGTATGGGAGACGGAATGTGTTGCTGATTGATAGCAGTAGCGACGCTCCTTATATTAACCGGCTTTTTGGTGTTTCCAATGAGCCGGGGCTCCAAGGTATTCTGGATAACACTGTTTCTGCCGAGGAGGCTATCATTCCCACAGGCTATAAGCAACTCTATCTTCTGCCTGCCGGAGATGGGAATATGTCGCTATCTGATGAAATATTTAAGAAAAATCTGGAGATGTTTAAGAAAAACTTTGATTTTGTACTCATTGACGGGAAGTCCTTGCTCGCCTCTTCAGAAGTGAGCAACATCGCATCGGCCGTGGACGGATTTTTGTTGGTAGTGAAATGCGAAAAGACGAAATGGGAAGTAGTCCAACTTGCTCAGGAAAAACTTAGACAGTCAGGTGCGCAGCATATTGGTATTGTTCTTAATAAACGAAAGTATTATGTGTCAAGAGCTTTTTACCGTTTAATTTCCAAACGGTGAAGACCCTTTTTATAGACAATGGAGGATTTGAGATGGCAAAGGCAGTAAAGATTAGGACAGTGCGAGATGTTTTGAGGCATCAAATAACTCGCGTATTGGCTTTAGGTGCAGCCATGGTCTTGCTTCTTGTGTTTATTCAGGGGTGTTCTGTCTCCAGACCCATTCAAAGAGACTGCGAAGTATCTCTTGGAACGACTACCTTTTCCTTTGATCAAGGGGCATATCCTTCGGACTTAGGTCTTTTCTCCAAATATCTTATCACCCCCGGCGATGTGCTGGATGTCCTGTACCAGATTAGAAGAACAAAAGTGGATAAATTTCCTATTACCTTATACCACACAATAAGCGTCAAGTTCGTTGACTTGCCTAAATTGAATGAAACCCAGGAAGTTCTGCCCAATGGAACAATTATTCTTCCTTATCTTGGAAAGGTTGATGTGTTGGAAAAGACTCCTTCTGAATTAAGAGATGAACTCAAAAAACGCTATAGCTCCATCCTTCAAGATCCCGAAATCTATGTGACAGTGCCGGGTTTCAACGCTCGGATTGAACAATTACGAGGAGATTTGCATACCTCGACACGAGGCCTCAGCAAACTTACTACTGTGCGTCCTGACGGCTATGCCACATTTCCATTGATCGGGGATTACATAGTGGCTAAAAAGACTATCCAAGAAGTAAGAGCAATGCTTCAGGGACACTATAAAGAGTATCTACCTGGTTTGGATGTGAGCCTATTCCTCCACGAACAGTCGGGCTCTGTTATCTATCTCGTTGGTGAAATCGCGCGTCCCGGGGCATACAAAATAGATAAACCGATTGCTGTCTTTCAGGCTCTTACTCTGGCAGGTGGTCACACTTCAAATGCTGAACTCCGGAATGTGGTTGTCTTCAGAGCGCACAAGGAGAAGTGGATAGCCAGGAGCCTCAATCTGAAGGATGTTACTCAGCTTAAACGTTGCAGTTCATTTTTCTATTTAAAACCGGGCGACATCATCTTTGTGTCTAAGACGCGTATTGCAAGTCTGGCGCAGCTTATGCGGCAGATCTCAGAAATAACCCTATTCCGCGGTTGGAGTTTCGGGATTGGTGATTCAGTGGATTGGATTGGACCGAACGAAGATTAATAATGAGGGATGAGTTATGATTAAAACTCAAGATTATGTCCGTGAATTTATTACCACGCTATTTATTAGAAAAAATATAATCTTCTGTACCATGGTAATATTCGTTATTGCCGCCGGCTTGATTGTCTTTTTCTGGCCTCCCATATTCGTTTCCACTGGTTCGATATTGGTCAAAAGCAGCCGTCCACTTAAGAGTCAGGAGAGCGTGGATGACCTTCGGGCGAAAATGATCCGGATAAGCGAGGATGATTTGTTTTCCGAGATGCAGATACTGACCTCTTATTCTGTGGCTGAGAGAACTGTCAGGCAATTAAAAAAGGAAAACAAATTTTTTAAAAACGAGTATTCTTCAGAGAAAGCAGTTCGCCAGCTAATCGATCAGATGAAGGAAAATCTCTCTATTGAGCTTGCTCCAAAGTCGAGCGTCATCAAGGTTAGTTTTACATGGCGAAATCCTGAGAGGGCAGAACAAATCCTACAGGCTTATCTTCAAGAATATCTTAGTTATAGGTCGGAATTGTATAATCCAAAAGAAGCAAAATCTTTCTTTTATGAACAAGTTCGTAGATTTAATGAGGAACTCAAAAGGCAGGAGGATAAATTAGTTCAATTGGCAGAGAAGGACAACATTTCAGATCCAAGACGACAGATACAGTCCAACTTGCTGATTCAGGAAAATTTGGAAAAAGAAATTACCGATTTAAAAAATAAACGTACTGAAAATAAGGCGTATATTCAGCATATTCAGGATTCTCTAAATTCGCGAGACATTGATTTTTTCGTTTCGGTGGGCGATATTGAAATGGGAGATTTTGAGAAAAAGCTTTATACTCTAATATTGCAAAGACACGATCTTCTAAAAATTTACCCCTTGGAAAGTCCAGAGGTTCGGCACACAGAAAAGGTGATTCAGGATATCTACAAATCCTTAAATACAGAAGTTCAACATCATATTGATGCTCAAGAGACGCAGCATTCACAAGATATTAATTTTTTTACATCGGTGGATGATATTGAAATAGGAGATTTCGGAAAAAGGCTTCATAGCTTGGTACTACAAAAACAAGGTCTTCTAAGGACCTATACTCTGGAAAGCCCGAAGGTTCAGCGTATAGAGAAGGAGATACAAAATATCTATAGATCATTGAAGGCGGAAGTTCAACGTTATATCAATGCTCAAAAAGCACAACTACAGGGGGTTGAAAAGAACATCGTCGTCATGGAAGGCAGATTACGTAATCTGGAAGAACGCAATGTGGAGCTATATAAAAACATGATAAAAAGTAATAGGATTAGCCGGGAGATTGATCTTTTGGCGGGGTCATATAAAACCTTTGCTAAGCGCTTAGAGGAGATCAACATTGCTACCAATACCAAGGTTGATACCTTGTTTAATGTGGGTATTTTGAGTAAGCCCAAGGTTCTTACTGCGCCTGTCTTTCCAGACAAGAAGAAAGTTATTCCGCTTGGTCTTTTGCTTGGTTTGATTGTCGGGGTCACTATCGGGTTTTTGCTGGAATTTTTCGATCATACTCTCAAGCGGCCGGAAGACGTATATAACTATACGGATTTGCCATATATCTACTCAATTCCTAAGTGGTAACGGCGTAGTTTGTCATTAGTCTTTCTTCTGCGGGCAAAGAATCAAAACACAGTCAGGATGCTAAGTATATGAGAGGACATAGAGCGGTCATAGGCGTCGTCCTTTTATGTGGTGTGGTTTTTGTGTCGTATAGTAATGGGAATGCCGAACAAATCTCTCGTCGTGTACATTTGTCCATGGGTATATGGGTAAGTTCTGAAAGACTGGCCGAATGTCCTGCTTCAGGAACTGCATGGAATAGGCTCAAAATAGCAGCCTCCGAACCAATTTCTTTTCCGGAGTTAGACAAGCAGTACAGCAGAGCGAATGTACAAATCATGGCTAAGGCATTGGTTTATGCCAAAACAGGAGAAGAGCGGTATCGGAAAGATGTTGTCTCAGCCTGCATGATGATAATGGGTACTGAACGTGGCGGTACGGTCCTGGTGTTGGGAAAACAGCTTATGGCTTATGTCATTGCGGCTGACTTGGTCGGTCTGCCCGAAGAGGAAAAGCTGCGTTTTAAGAGCTGGCTTCGGGACTGCCTTTCCTATCGTTTTAAAAGCGGAAAGACCTTGCGTTCCACTCACGAACAACGACCCAATAACTGGGGAACGCTGGCTGGAGCGAGTCGGTTAGCTGTGGCGGTCTATCTGGAAGACTTGGAAGACTTGGAAGAAGTGAAACGCTGCGCAAAAATATTCAAAGGCTGGCTCGGAAACAGGAATGCATATGCAGGTTTTAAGTACAAGGATCATTCCTGGCAGGCCAGTCCTTTTAAGCCTGTAGGCATTAACCCAAAAGGAGCTGTTAAGAATGGGCATTCCATTGACGGGGTGCTGCCGGACGACCAGAGACGTGGCGGCCCATTTTGCTGGCCGCCTCCT
>DAOVHI010000009.1 GCA_030671985.1 bacterium | reverse complement strand
TATTTGAGCCGATCGCAAGCTATCACTATAGACCTTCTCCGCAAATGCAGCAGAATGATCTCTACTATTTTGATGAACTTGATAAACTGGCAGATCTGGATTATTTTGACTTTTCATTGATAAACAGAATACACATTAAGAAAAAACATGAAGATATAACAAGGGGGAAAGACAGTAAACTAATTAAAACAACGAGTTATACTAAGAAAGAGATATTGTACTGGAATGTTGGAACCAGGTACGACCAAAACATACACACTACGCATCGTTTTTCAGATATTTCCAGTGACTTGAGGGTGAACTTCACAGATAGATGGGGTATGCGTATCGAAAGTGGATATGACATGTATAAGGATGATTTAAGTTCAATAAGTGGAGATATTGAGTATAAACCTACAGATAAATTGAGCACTTCATTTGGAGTGCGGTACAATAATGATACAGACAGATATTTGTGGGAGAATTCTGCTAGATGGGAAATTAACAAGAAGTGGGCTGTTGAAGCGTATAATATGTATGACGTAGAGAGATCTGCCTGGGAGAAACAGGAGTTCTCAATCTGGCATAATATGTGCTGTTGGGACGTAGAATTTATTGTGAGTACAAGGAATAGATCCGATAGCGCGGATGAAACCAGTTTTTTCATATCGTTTAACTTGTCTGCATACAGAGATGGCAATACCAAAATAAAAGGCACAGCAGCTAGATTCTAAGTCATATTCTAAGCTACATTCTAAGGAATAGAATTAATGAGCAAGCGGTCGCGGCCAAATTGGGATGCTTATTTTATCAAAATGATGGAGGCGGTAGCTTCGCGTGCTACTTGTGGGCGCGGGCGGGCTGGTTGTGTGGTCGTCAGAAACAATCATATTCTCTCTACCGGTTATGTCGGTTCTCCACCGGGACTCTCTCATTGTGACGAAAAAGGACATTTAATGATTAAGTCGACCGAGGAGGGAGATGATTCGGGGAAATTACATGATCATTGTGTCCGCACTATACATGCCGAACAAAATGCTATTGTACATGCGGCCAGAATAGGTGTGGCCTTGGAAGGTTCTACCCTTTACGTCAAGATGGAGCCGTGCTCAGTATGTGCTCGTATGATAATCGCTGCCGGCATTAAACGGGTTGTGTGTAAACAAAAATATCATACTGCCAGTTTAACCAGAAAAATGTTTACTCAAGTTGGCATTAAACTTGATGTCTTAAATGATAAAGAGCCGGAGTACGAGGAATAATTTTTTTATCTTGACATACTACATATTGGGTGTTACATTTGTTTCTGCACAATATAAGGTATTAATTTAAATGAAGTGTCCATTCTGTGCTCATCAGGAAGATAAGGTAATTGATTCCAGAGAAAGCAAAGAAAATAATGTTATAAGACGGAGGAGAGAGTGCTTGAAATGTACAAAGAGATTTACTACTTATGAAAAAATAGAGTTAATTCCTATTATGGTTGTTAAAAAAGATAATCGCAGGGAAGAATTTGATAGAGAAAAACTTCTAAGCGGCATTGTAACAGCCTGTGAAAAAAGACCAGTAAGTATGGATGTTTTGGAACAAATAGTAAATGACATAGAAAGAAAACTCTGGAATAATATGAATAAGGAGGTTACTTCGGAAGAGATAGGTGAATTAGTTATGGGAAAACTGCGTGATCTGGACGCAATTGCATACGTAAGATTTGCCTCAGTCTATCGGAGATTTGAAGACGTAGGAGATTTCCTTGATCATGCAAAGACTATAATCGAAAATAGGGGATGTTAAAGATGACAAATACGCATGCACTCACCTCAGTTAGAAAAAGAGACGGCAGGACGGTTTCGTTTGATAAAAACAAGATTATACAGGCTATTTTCAAGGCCGCGACAGCTGTTGGCGGACAAGATAAAACAGTGGCTGAGGAGCTAACCAATGCTATAACTTCATATCTTGAGCAAAATTTTAAAAACAAGATCCCGGAAATAGAGGAAATTCAGGATATTGTAGAAAAGGTGCTTATTGAAACAGGGCATGCTAAAACAGCCAAGGCATACATTCTCTATCGTAATGAACGTGAGCGGCTGCGTGAAATGCTTCAGGTTAGAAAAGAAAAGAAAGCGAAGACAACGACTACTGATTTATCTCTTTTTGTGTCAACTATTGCTCGTGACGAAATTCTTCCATGGAGCAAGGCAAAAATATCAACGGCTCTTGTAAAAGAAGCCGGCGTGACTCAATCGGTAGCAGACGCAATAGCCACATCTGTTGAAGAAAATATTTTTACATCCGGTCTCACACAAATTTCTACGTCTCTTATAAGAGAGTTAGTGGATAACGAACTGTTTATCAATGGGTATAAACAAAAACTTTCAAAACAGCAAGTATTGGGAATGCCAATATTTGACATAGAGCAGCTTGTTTTTTCAAAAAGCAATGAGAACTCCAATATTGCCGCAAACAATCCGGAAGCAATAAACTTGACAATTGCTGAGAGCACTCTAAAGCAATATGCTTTACGGAAGATATTTAGTCCTGACATTGCAGAAGCGCATCTTAAAGGCGTAGTGCATTTGCATGATCTTGGCTATCCTACAAGAGTATATTGTTCTTCGCATTCTCTGGAATATATAAAAAAATATGGTCTTGAATTGGTGAATTTAGATACTTCTTCTGCTCCTGCTTCTCACGCAAGAACTTTGACGGGGCACTTAAATACATTTTTAGCATCCATGCAGGCTTATTATGCTGGAGCTTTGGGTGTGGGGTATATAAATATTTTCTATGCTCCGTATGTTGTCGGAATGAGTGAAAAAGAAATGCGTCAGGAAGCGCAATATTTGATTTTTAGCAGCAGCCAAAATGCTTTTAGTCGTGGAGGCCAAACATTGTTTTTAGATTTTAATATTCATACAGGTATTCCCGGATATCTGAAAAATATTAAGGCTATAGGGCCAAAGGGTAAATATACGGGCAAGACTTATGCTGAATATGAACCATGGGCTCAGAAATTTACTAAGGCAATGATGGATGTATGGAGAGCTGGTGATCGTGACGGAAATCTGTTCGCATTTCCTAAGATGGACTTGCATATAAGTGATGAAACATTTAATGATCCAAATCAGCTTGAGCTTGTTAAATATGCATGTCAAATAGCTAGTGAGAATGGCACTCCGTATTTTGTATTTGACAGGGATGAGGTTACTCTCAGCGCATGCTGTCGACTTAGAACCCAGATAAAAGACGATTACATGATAAAACATCCTGAGAGTATGCGTTTTTGCGGGTTCCAGAATGTTACAATAAATCTGCCGCAAGCAGCTTACAGAGCTGGCAAAGGCAATGCGGATAGTATTTATAAAGAGATTGAGCATGCAATGGATTTAGCTATGACAGCTCATATACAAAAGAAAAAATTTATTGCATCTCTCATGAAAGATAAAACTATGCCATTATGGCAAATAGGTAAAAAGGCAAAAGACGGGAGATTGTATGTTGATCTGAACAAGGCTACTTATATAATCGGGCTTATAGGGCTTAATGAATGTGTCCAGCATTTAACAGGAAAGGAGCTTCATGAAGATGACAAAGCGTATAAGTTGGGGCTAAGAATAATCTCCTTCATGAATCTGACTACTAAAAAATATGAACAAAAATACGGATTAAGGGTTGCGCTTGAAGAATCGCCGGCGGAGAGCGCAGCGAGACGTCTTGCAAAAGTGGATATGAGAGAATATCCTGAAAGCAGGAGCGTGATAAAGGGCAATATAGCTCAAGATGAATACTATTATACTAATTCTATTCATTTTCGCGCGGATTCCCTCGTAAGCTTAGTAGAAAGGATAGAAAAACAGGCTAAGTTTCATACAATGATAGAATCAGGTGCTATCCTGCACGCATTTATCGGGGAAGCAAAACCCTCTGCCGAAAGTATATTCAATCTTGTTAAGAAGGCTTTTTATAACACAAAGGCTGCGCAGCTAACTATATCTCCTGAATTTACGGTATGTAATAGCTGTAAAAAGACTACGCGAGGCTTGGTTGATGCATGCGGTAATTGTGCAGGCACAAATGTATATGGCATGACAAGAATCGTTGGATATTTTAGTAGGGTAAATAACTGGAATAAATCAAAGCTTGGAGAGTTGAAAGATAGACAAAAAGGACAGTATAAAATAGCGTAAAAGGAGATGTGTATTATGGCGGAGAGCACAAGTATAAAAGTATTTGGCAAGCCTGACTGCGCAAAATGTAAAACTACAAAAAACAAGTTGGAATTTTTTCTTCAAAAATGGAACGTGTCTAATCAAGTTAAAATGTTTTTTCATGATATGGACACAGTCGATGGATTGGCAGAAGGCGCATTCTATGATGTGGATAATATTCCTACAACACTGGTGGAAAAGGACGGCAAGGAAATAAAGAGATGGGAGCTGGAAGTTCCGCCATCGGAAGAAATGAGAGAACTGGTTAAATAATAATAAAATAAATATTTAGGAGTAATAAAGTAATGGCTAATGAAGTAAGATTTGCAATTATAGGAACAGGTAATATAGGTCCGTTTCATGCAGATGCAATATCCAAGATTAATGGCGCAAAATTAGTGGCAGTGGCAGACATAATTGAGGAAAAGGCAAAGCAGCTTGCAGATAAGTATAATGCAGAGGCTTACGCAGATTATGAGAAAATGCTGGAAAGAGACGATATAGATGTTGTGAACATATGCACTCCGAGTGGACTGCATATGGAATCTGCTCTTAAAGCGGCAGAAAACGGGAAACATCTTATAGTAGAAAAACCTTTGGACATAACATTAGAAAAGTGCGATAGGATAATAGATGCATGCATGGAAAGCAATTTAAAGCTGTGTGTAATCTTTCCAAAAAGATTTAAGTTGGCAGTGCAAAAAACAAAAGAAGCTATTGAACAAGGTAGATTTGGAAAACTGGTTTTTGTAAACGGAGCATGCAACGAGTTTAGAAGTCAGGAGTATTATGATAGTGGGAAATGGAGGGGAACATGGGCTCTTGACGGCGGCGGAGCGTTAATGAATCAATCAATACATACAATAGATGCTCTCTATTATTTGGCTGGAGATGTATCAAGTATATACGCTTATACTGCAACATTAGCGCGCAACATAGAGGTTGAGGATACAGCCGTAGCAGCGTTTAAATTAAAAAATGGGGCTCTTGGAATGATAACTGGAACGACATCCGTATATCCGGGCTATGATCCAGTGATCTCAATTCATGGAGACAAAGGTTCGGTTGTAATTAATGGAGAGAAAATCGAAAAATGGGATTTTGAAATCCAAAAAGAAGGGGATAGCGCAATAAGAAATATCGGCAAGGACAACACATCAAGCTCAGCAAATGATCCGATAAAACAAATGAGTTCAGAAGGTCATATGCACCAGATAGCTGACATGATTGAAGCAATAAGAACAGACAGGCAGCCCATGGTAAATGGCGAAGAAGGAAGAAAAGCTGTAGAGATAATAATAGGAATATACGGGTCTCAGAAAGAAAAGAAAGAGATAACACTGCCCATTTAAAAGATAGGTTTATTACTTAATGCCTACTCTTCTTTGTTGTCAATTTTATTGACCTGTGTGGTTGTCTTTGATAACATACACCAACACATACGGGGCGTAGCGCAGCTTGGTTTAGCGCGCCTGCCTTGGGAGCAGGAGGTCGGAGGTTCGAATCCTCTCGCCCCGACCAGATAGGAAATTAAAGAGTTACTATTGACAACGGGTCTAGAGTTTAATATTCTTGTATGTGTTGAGAAAATTAGAGGAGGGCTAAAATGACAGAAGAGAAAAAAGCAGAGCAAGTAGCAGTTGAACCTGAAATAGAACTTGACAAAAAAGATGTTGAAGAAGGCAAGGCACTAGCTGTTATCAGTTATTTTTGGCTGATAAGCCTGATTGTTCTTCTTGTTAAGAAGGATAATGAATTTGTTTTGTTTCATGCAAGACAGGGATTGGTGCTGGCAATATTAGCTACCGTTTTTTCCTTAATTCCAGTAATTGGGTGGTTGCTAAATATAATTGTTATTATATTCGCGGTGGTTGGTATTGTAAAAGCGCTTGCCGGTGAAGTCTGGAAGATGCCTTTTCTTGGTGACTTTGCTCAGAAAATAAAGTTCTAATCTATCAAACTGCTACTAAGCTTTGATAGTGCTTTGATGTTTTGAAGATTCCACCGCTTTGATTGTAGAAATTATTATCCAAGCTAAATAGGCCGTCTTTTGTTTTCATCCATTCGGCGCTACAACACGGGTGAAATTTTAAAAGTTCATCCCAGCGCTTGTAATTCTGATGACCGTTTGTTTCAAGTACTCCTATATTTATACCGGGTAAAGGCGCAATTCTTGCAGCTACATTTTTGTTCCAGTCTACCAGAATAGGAATAACCGTCAGGTCTGCACAGAAACATGGAACTTTTGCTTCATGCGCAGCCTTAAGAATTTTTAAGCTCATGCTCAGGGTCTTAGCAATGGGTTTAAGGGCAATTGCACCATAGCCCATGTCTATACGCCTCTTAGCATCCTTGTCAGAATGAGCGCTTTCATCAGCTGCAATCCTCACGCCAAGATCACTAACATCCACTTCATCCTCTTCTGAAAAAGGTTCTTCAATAATTGCAATCTGATCAAATGCTCCTATCTTCCTTGCATGGTCAAGAAATCTCTGCAACCTTTCCTTTGTGTCATAACGGCCATTTGCATCAAAGTAATATGGGATCTTACCGTCCTTTGTATGCTCGATCCTTGTGCTTCCAACTGCTTTATGTATTTCTTCAATCCGCTTCATATCCCACTGGAGCATTTTTTCTCTGTCTCCGTCCTTATCAGGATCAGAACCTATTTTTACTTTTAAGAAGAAATAACCGTCTTCCACAGCATCTTTAATCTCATCCATTGGTATTGCATAAGCCATTAACGGAATACTGGCAAGTTTTTTATGTTTATATGATAGAGATGCTCTGTATTCTTCCGGTATCATATCATCGAAATTCGTAATATTATTTTCCCTTGCAAATAGCATCCATGCAGCATTGTCAACTCCAACCAGCGAGTTTAATGCGAAAGTTAGTCTCAGATCGGGATTATTAGTTATCTTTTTACCGTACTCATGTACCTGAGGAACCAGTTCTTCCAATAGCTCAACAGGATTAGAAAACGCAAGTTCTTTGGCTCGTTTCAAAGCAAATTCTGTCATGGCAAACATCAACGCATTACCGCCAGATTCACTATGAGAAGTAAACACAGATGCATCACTCCAAAGCACACTCTGCGTTCCAAGGCCCAAGCCTGTACTTTCTGATGTGCTTGTTAGGGAAGAAATAGATTGCCAGAGTTCACTTAAATAACCACCTTTAAAACCAAATGGCCTGATAAGTCGTTCTCTCTCAAAATTGCAGTTTGTCTTTTCTATTTTGATTTGTTTGGCAGACATTTGTTACCTCCATTATAATGTATAAATTATGGTAATAAAATTACTCCCAGCGCATGGTCTGGATGCTGAATTAATTTTTCACACGCTTCTGGTGCCTGAATTAGCGGTACTTCGTCAGTAATAAGAGACTTAACATCTATTTGCTTTTCCTTTATCCATCGTAAAATTTCTTCGAGATTACGCTGTGTAGTCCATTCAACAAAAACGGATGGATAATCATGACCATGCTCCCAAGATTCATCGTGATATCCAGGTCCTGTTCGAGCTGAACTCAGAACATCCAGATTGCCGAGTTCTGCCGCAAAGGTATGAGTGATGCTTGCTCCTCCAACAATAACAATCCGTCCCATTTTATGAGTATCAGGAGAAGTTTTCATGCACGCGACTAATTGCTTAAATGCTCCTGTTGCCTCACCGCCAAAGCAGATAAATCCTGCATCAATTTCGTAGCCACGTGTAAATTCATCCGTCAGGGAAACAGCATCGCTTCCTTTTATGTTTACAACTTGATCAGCTATTCTTTCTGCCTTTTTCAAACGCAGAGGTAAGCTATCCCAGCTTATAACGTGACATCCTGCAATCTTAGCCAATTGAGAACATATCTGACCAACAATTCCCAGTCCTAATACAGCCACGTTTTCACCAAGTTGTAATTTTGCTCTTCGTATTGCCTGAAGCGCAGTTGCTCCAAGACATGCAAAAGTTGCTTCTTGATAGCTTACTCCCTTTGGAATAGAAACGCATAAATTACGAGGCACACAAGCATAACTGGCATGAAGAGCTCCAGAACCCATACAAGCTACTCTTGTTCCTATTTGTATGTCTTTAGATCCTGCTCCAACATCAATAACCTCACCAGCATTACTATAACCAAAAGCTGTCTTTAGCTTTTTATTATCGGGATTTTTTCGCGCTTTTATCACATCACCAAGTTCTGTTCCTGGACTGATCAGGCTGGCGTGTACTTTTACAAGAACTTCTCCGCGGGCAGGTTCTGGAACTGGTCCATTTTCAACTGATATGACGCCCTTTTTATTTCTTACAACATATTTTCTCTTTTGAACCATAAACTCTTCTCCTATTTCTTCTTTTGAGCAAAAGCATATAGCTTCTCAAAAGCATAGCCGTCATATCCCTTATCCTCAAGTTTTAAATCCGCAAGCCTTATCTCTGCTCCTTCTTGCTCTCTTGATGTTTTTCCTGCAAGATATATCTTTATTGTTTCAGTAAGATCTGTAATAGGTGTCATTTCAATACCTTTTTCCATATAATCAAAGATGCGTTTGAGAAGAGTACTATATATCTCTGTTGTATCAACTCTAAAAGCATGAATGCCCTTAGGTTTATTTGTTGTTACAACCACATCACATGGCTGCCATACCCCAGTCTGGAGCTGATATATAACCTTTATGCCATTCTTCCAGGTTACATAATATTGTTCAACAAAGGCTTCAGCTCTTGTAGCAGCACCTATATATTTCACTGAATCAACTCCTGAACCTAAGAGTCCATGTATTCCCTCCATAATATGAACGCCATAATTGAATTCGTCAACGCCTGCTGTTCCATAAACTGAAACTATTTCTTCTTTATTTTCTGCAAGTTGTTTTTTTATTTCTGTGAATTCATTTGCATATCGCACTGATGAGCTTCCAAGTATCTTTGCTCCGTCATTTACAAGTCCTTCAAGCTTATTACAATCCTTTAAATTTCCGCATATTGGCTTATCAATAAAAACAGGTTTTCCTGCTTTTATAAAGGGCATGGCGTGTTTAAGATGCTTATCCCAGTTACAATCATGCACAAAACCAATATCTACCATATCAACGAGTTCTTCCACTGTCTTGCATCTTTTCTCAAGTTCATTATTCTCAATAAATGCATCTACTTCTTCGTCTGTGCGAAACCCGTCATTATATATTGCAACATATTTTCCTATATTCATGTCTTTCATCTTTTTCGCAAAACTTCTCGGATGAGATATATCTATATTTACACAGCCTATTTTAATCATTTTTTTCTCTATATAATCTTCTTTAGAAATTGCAATCTGCTTCCCTGTCTTTATAGATTCATTTACATAGAAACTTATTGTAGCGGTCATTGATGCTAAATAATAGGCGTTAACTTGTCGATTAATATCGGCAATGTTTGACGTAATTCAATTGATTTTATAGCCAATTGAGCTAAATAGGTTGAAATAAACCCCGCAATTTCATCACAGGGCGACGGCTTATCATTGATAATTGCATCTATAAAAGCTGATAGCATTGCATAATGACCTTTATCTACCGTAAAAGGTAGGCTGTTATGAACATCTTTGCTATTACCAATAATTTGCTGATTGCGCAAGTTATATTTTTTCATATAAGCGTCGAAACCATCTTTCGGAAGAGCATCGCGCATGCAATCATACTGCATTGGAAAAATTTCTCTGTCCAGATCAGGGATACCATAGTAACGATTTTCTACAAAGAATAAGTTTTTAAACAAAGCGCCGCGTGCGGTAAGATTATACATTTCTTTGGGATATTCAAAAGTTCCGGAACAGTGAAAATTGATAGTTGCTGTATCGCCAGCGGAAAATTTAATATTTATACCATGGCTTAAACGGCAGTCTCCCCATGCTGTAATTTCAACAGGAAATTGCGGTGCGAAAAACCAACAGGCAAGGTCTAGCCAGTGAACTGTTTCACCTAAGATCTCGCCACCGCCTTTCAAGGGATTAAAATGAAAAATGCGATAAGATGAACTTTCGTCCTGAATATTCATCAATAAATGTGATTTTTCCTCTTCAGGCAGGAGAGCGCGATCCATTTCAATGTAACGCCATGGCTGGTATTTGGGGCTCGCTAATTGTTTTTGCCACTGTTTCTTCAACGCGTGCATTGACGGTGCCATACGACGATTCAAATCAACGCATAATTTAATGCCGTTCTTATGAACAGCTTCAATGATGTGATATGCTTCAGTTTCATCAAGTGCCATCGGTTTTTCACAAAAGACATGAATCCCTTTTTCAGCAGCAGCACTGATAATTTGCAGATGCACTTCATGTGAAGTTGAAATTTTAATCAAATCAACTTCAGGATCATTGATGACATCATGAAAATTATCAGTTACATTCGGCACGGAAAATTTTTGCGCCATCTCTTTTGCGCGTTTAATATTGGAATCGCAACACCACTTTAAATTAAGTTGAGGATGTTTAGTAAAGTTGGGCAAATCCTGACTTTCGGCAAATGCGCCGCACCCAATTAGCCCAATAGTTAATGTTTGCTCATTCATAATTATACTCCTATATTTTATTTTATAATTATCATAACTTGCGGATTCTCGATGTTTATACCGCCTCCGCAGAAAAATTCTTCACAGCACCAAAAAAGTATCGACATAGTAAAGATATCTTTTTTAACTGCATAAGTTAATTATGCCGTACAATATTAACCTGTCAAGAAGAAACTCTAGAAAAATTACTTACTTGTGTGTTATGGCAATTTATAGTATATTTTTCTTGTCATCCGGAGGTGGTGTAAGGAGAAAAATGGGCAGCAATTTGATTCTATTGTTTCAACATTCGGGCTGGATTGGAAGGATAATTGTACTCTTGTTGTTTACAATTTCTGTAGTATCATGGACAGTAATCATCATAAAGTTTGGCGCAATTAGAAAAGCGGAGAGAGCGTCTAAACAGTTCTTAAGAATATTCAGAAACTCTTCTTCGGAAAATGTGTTCAACCTGTCTATTAAAAGTGCTGAAGAGTACAAGTTTTCACCTATATTCCGGGTATATAAACGAGGGTGTGAGGAAGTTAATTCTATTGGAGAGAGTATCGTCTCAGATTTAAAATACATAGAAAAAACACTGTTAAGTTCGGTTAGCAATTCATTCTTCAGTCTGGAGAAATTTTTAGGATTTCTTGCAACAACTGCAGGAGTCTGCCCTTTCATAGGGCTTTTGGGCACTGTATGGGGAATACTTAATGTTTTTCTGCAGGTCAGTTTGCAGGGCAGCGCAAGTATTGGAACCGTTGCTCCTGGAGTTGCCGAAGCGTTGATAACAACTGTAGCAGGACTGGTAGTAGCAATTCCTGCTCTTATTGCATACAATTTCTTCTCAAACCGATTGAGGGTGTTATCAATAGAGACGGATAATTTTGTAGGGGAATTCCTTTCTCTTGCCGAAAGAAAATTGGTCAGGACGCAAAACCTATGAAAAGCAGATTATATTCATACGCTCCGATCAGCCAGATAAATATTACAAGTCTTGTTGATGTTACCATGGTTCTTTTAATTGTCTCTATTTTGATCACTCCAATTATGCTTCATGGAATCAATGTTCAACTTCCACAAGCGTCATCCGGAAGAATGGATATCTCAAAGGACACTGTTACAATCAGTATATCAAGATATGGCAGTCTGTATCTGGATAATGCAATAGTAACCTATGAATCATTAAAAAAACGGCTTAAAATAATTGTCGGATCAAATCAAAATACATCCGCAATAATCAAAGCTGATAAATCCGTTAAGTATGGTGAAGTAGTTAAAGTTCTTGATATAGTCAGAAAATCAGGTGTTTCAAGAGTTGCCCTTCCAACCAGAGTTCATAATATGCGCCGCTAAATATGAAAAAGCCTTTTCTAATATCTTTAAGCGTTCATATAAGCGTCATTTTATTAATAGTTCTTATTGCAATTGTGAAACAGCGGACATCAAAGCTTGAAGTTCCGCAATTTGTTCAATTAATTCCGGATATAAAACAACACTCTCCTCGTCCTAAACCGGTTCGGAGGCCAAAAAAGACCCCTGACACACGCAAACTGAGGGCAAAGATACTCACAAGGCTTAAAACTATGGATACATCTGACTCAGCAAAACCGCTGCAGCCTGCAAGCAAAGAAGATGTGCATATCAGCGCGGGTAGATTTCCTTATCTATGGTATCTGACTGTAATAAAAACCAAATTATCAAACGCATGGCTGCCGCCGAGCGAATATATAATATCAAAAGAAGGTGCATATGTTACAGTTAGTTTTACTATTAATAAAAATGGGATTATAAGCGATGTGAAGACGAAGCATTCCTCCGGCATGAAATTACTTGATAATTCGGCACTAAATGCTGTAAAATCGGCAGGAACTCTACCTGCTCTTCCTTCAGAATGGAAAGAGGAATATCTAAATGTCAGTATTATTTTTAAGGCACTATGAAAATTAAAAATTTAATCTTTGCGCTTATCTGTTTATCTGTTTTTTGTTTTAATCAAGGGTTTGCCTCAGAAGTTCAACTAAGCATATCTAAAGAATCTGCAAAAAAAATAAATCTATTTATTGAAACTTTCACTGTTGAGGAGGACAAGCCTGATACAAAATTAGAGAAGGCAATTTATGATGATTTGTCAAGACACCTGAAATACTCCGGGCATTTTTCTATACAAAAACTAGTTTCAAAGGATACGGAATTAGTAATTAAGGGATCTTATAAGACAAAAAAAAAGAAACTGGTTCTTATTGCAAAGATATATTCTTCATCGGCAAACCGGGAAATATTTGCCAAAAAATATCAAGGACTGATCTCTCAGTCCGGCCTATTAATAAAGACTATTGCCAGCGATATTATAGAAAAGATTACAGGAGAAAATGGCGTTGTATTCTCAAGGGTCGCCTATACTTCTGACAAAGCAGGTATAAAGCAAATATATGTAGTGGATTATGACGGGAAAAACAGAGAGCGAATTACATTTGGAAATTATAACAACATTGAACCTTGCTGGTTCCCTGGTTCCGCTAAGGTTGCATACACTTCATATAAGAATGGATATCCCGGAATCTTTACCTGCAATTTGAAGAATCGCAAAAAAGAAGCTTTGATCCGCTATCCGGGCGTTAATGCAGCCTCTGCTGTCTCAAGTGACGGCAAAAATATTGCCTTGATACTCAGCAAAGATGGAAACCCCGAATTATATAAGGCTTCTTTGCCTGATTTACTTCTCAAGCGCTTGACGGCTTCTCGGGCAGTAGAATCAAGTCCAACATGGTCCCATGATAATCAAAAAATAGCATTTGTTTCAGATCGTACAGGAACGCCTCAAATATACATATATTACCTAGCTGATAATAAGACAATCAGACTTACGTTTGAAGGATCGTATAATACAGACCCGTCCTGGTCTCCGGTCTCGAATAAGATTGCTTATGTATCTTTAAAAAATGGGCACTTTCAAATCTATGTAGTTAATTTGAATGTTTATAAAGTTTCGCAGTTAACGTATGAGCCGCAGCATCACGAAAATCCTTCATGGGCTCCTGATGGGAGACATATTGTTTACAGTGTTACAAAGAATTTCAGGTCATATCTTGAAGTAATAGATGTTGCGACAGGAGAAAAATATACGTTAACTTTTCAGAAAGATAATGCTTTAGAACCTGCCTGGTCAAGATGAATTTCGAAAGAAATACAATAATGCGATTCGCAATTTTATTGTTCTTGCTTTTGAGCTTCTGCAGTTTAAACCCAGTCTATTCTGTTCCAAAACAATATAAATCCGCAATACTTATGGAAGCTGAGACAGGGAAAATACTTTTTGCCAGGAGTATGCACAGAAAATTGCCTCCTGCTTCTATGGTTAAGATGATGCTTGCGCTTATTGTTATGGAAAAAGTCAAACATGGCGAGATTAGTCTGAGCGATAAAGTAAAAGTATCAAGAAATGCAAGCATGATAGGCGGTTCACAGGTATATTTAAAGGAGGGAGAAGTTTTTACGCTGAGAGATATGATGAAAGCCGTTATGATAAAATCAGCGTGTGACGGAGCTGTTGCAGTTGCAGAGCATATAGGCGGCAGCACTAAAAAATTTCTTGTATTAATGAACAAGAGAGCATCTGAACTTAAAATGAACGATACTATATTTAAAACTACAAGCGGGCTTCCAAAAGTCCAGAATGGTCATAGCGGAGATCTGTCCTCCGCTTATGACATGGCGATTCTGGCAAGAGAACTGGTTAAATACCCAACAGTACTTAAATGGACTAATACAAAAACGGACACATTTAGAAAGGGAAAGTTTATTTTAACCAATACGAACAAACTCCTTAAAACATTCCCCGAGCTTGACGGTTTGAAAACTGGTTATTACCGAAAAGCTGGCTGGAGCTTCACTGCTACTGCAAAAAAAGGCAATATGAGGCTCATTTCTGTAGTTATGGGTTGCCCTACAAAGAAAGCGCGGTTTGATAAAACAAAAGAAATTCTGAATATGGGCTTTAAAAATTATACAAAATTGCGTATTGTAAAAGAGGGGGACGTTGTTTTTGAAAATGTTCCGATCATAATGGGAAGCAAAAGTTGCATTAATGGTATTAGCAATAAAGATATAACGATGGTCATAAAGAAAGGTGACGAAAAGAAGATTGTTAAGCAAAAAATTTTGTCTAACAGAATACAGGCGCCTGTTGAAAAGGGACAGAGGATTGGATATATGCCGATAAAGCTAAACAAGAAAACAATAGCCAAGCTAAGTATAGTTGCAGCGGAGAATGTTAGCCAAATCAGTAGATTCAGATGGTTTGTGAGAAGATATATTTTCTAATGTAATATGGAGGATTGATGTGAAAAACGCTCATTTGTTGGATATGGAGAAACATGTTCTGGAAAACGGCTTGACAGTGATTACATGCAAAAAAGAAGATGTTCCGGTAGTTGCCAGTTATATTCTTGTAAAAGCCGGCAGTATTACAGAAGCAGAATTTATGGGGTCTGGTGTGTCTCATTATATTGAGCATATGCTGTTCAAAGGCACAAAAAAAAGAAAAACAGGAGAGATCTCCCGCCAAATAAGAGGCTTGGGAGGTGTGCTTAATGCCTATACGACATATGACCGGACAGTTTATCATGTTACCGTACCTTCCAAATTTCTTGGTGACGCGCTGGAAATTCAGGCAGATGCCATTATGAACTCCTCATTTGACGCATTGGAATGCAAGAAAGAAAAACAGGTTATCCTCAAAGAAATAAATATGTGTATGGACGAGCCGGAAACTCATCTGCAGCAGCTGGCATGGGAAACAATGTATAAGGATCATCCCTACAAGGAACCGATAATAGGTCATAGAGAATTGTTTGAGAATTTATCAAGAGGAGAGTTACTCACATATTATAAAAGAATGTACGTGCCGAATAACATGATACTTGTCATTGCGGGAAATATTGCTCATGAGCATGCGCTAAAAGCGGCAGGGAAAGCATTTAAGGATTTTAAAAGAAGATCTGTAAATCCAATAGTTATTCCGGAAGAATCAAAACAACTTAACAAAAGAATTTTGTGTAAGGAAAAAGATGTAAACGTACCACGGATGTTTATGTGTTTTCATATCCCGGGGATTATTCATTCCGACACTTATGCTCTTGATGTGCTTTCAATAATATTGGGGCATGGGCGGAGTTCACATTTATACAAAGCTCTTATTGAGACGAAGCAATTAGTTTCTTTCGTGGAAAGCTTTTCGCATACACCGAAAGATACAGGAGTTTTTGGCATAACTTATGTTTTGGCTGAGGAAAACATTGAAAAAACAATTAAAGAAACTGGAAAACAAATAGAACTCACTAAAGAAAACGGTGTTTCCAAAAAAGATCTTCTCAAGGCGAAAAAAATGATTATTTTTGATCATTATTGTCATGTTGAAACGGTAGACAGCATAGCAGGTAGTCTTGCAGTAAATGAGTTTTTAGCAGGCGATATGTATTTCTCCGAAAAATATGTTGAAGAAATAAATAAAATCACGCTAGGAGATATTCAAAGGGTTGCTGAAAATTATCTTACAGAAAACAATATGTCTATAATCACATTAAAGCAAAAAGCGCCTACAACAGCAAGCACAGCGAGAAGGCCTGCAAAAAAGCAGAATATAAAGACTGAAAAAATAAACGGCATGACTGTTGTGGCAATAGAAAAACACACAACGCCGGTTATTTCTGCTTGTGCATTATTTAAAGGCGGCATCAGATATGAAAATGATAACAATAACGGTATTAGCAATCTGATGCAATGCGTGATGCAAAAAGGCACAAAAAACAGGAATGCATTTCAAATTGCAGAGGAATTTGAAATGACAGGCGGAGACTTAGCAGGATTTTCAGGAGACAACAGCTTCGGATTTTCAATGGATATACTGAAAGAAAACTTTGCGCATGGATTGGATATTTTTGCGGATATAATAATTAATCCAATATTTTTACCGAACCAGATAAAAAAGGAAAGATATATTGTTCTGTCTGAAATCAAAGCAAGAAAAGATGAGATAATCAATCTTGGCATGGACGCAATGCGCCAAACCATCTATAAAAAGCATCCATACAGACTTCAGAACCTGGGTGCTAAAAGGTCTCTCTCCAATATAAACAGGTTAAGTCTGGCAAATTTTCATAAAACTATGTGTCTGCCAAAAAATACATATATTACTGTTGTGGGGGATATGGAATGCAGCAAAATTTTTGATTCCCTCGGCAAATACTTTAATAAATTTACTGCAAACGGTTTTGTCCCGGAAATAAATATAACTGAACCAGTACAGCATGAACGGAGGGAGGAAGAGAAGAAAAAGCAAGGAGAACAGGCTCTGATTATGATAGGATTTCCGACTATTTCAACTAATAATCCACACAGATATACATTTGATGTATTAACCGCAATCCTATCTGACCTTGGATCAAGACTGCTTATGAATATAAGAGAAAAAAGAGGCTTGGCATATTATGCCGGCTCTTTTTCCCGGACGGGGTTTGATCCCGGGATGTATGTATTTTATGCAGGAACAATTTCGCAAAAAATTGCGGAAGCTAAACAAGCACTGTTTGAAGAAATTCAATTGCTCAAAGATGTTTTTGTCAGTAATGCTGAATTGGAACTTGTTAAGAATAATCTTATAGGTAAACATAGGATCGCGCATCAAGCAAACAAAGCGTTTTGTTTTTCT
>DAOVHI010000101.1 GCA_030671985.1 bacterium | reverse complement strand
TGAAAACCGATGCAATAAGGCCCGGTAAGAGATTAAAAATAACTTCGGGATCCGGCTTCTCTATTGAAGTGGATACAAAGTTCAATAAGCTCGTCTTGAAAAATAATGGAGAACTTGTAAAAACTTATACAATAGCTAGCGGAGCTCATGACTGCACACCTCTGGGAAATTTTAAAATAATAAATAAATTAAAAAATCCTCCATGGTATACTGCAGGCGCTGTTGTTTCTGCGGATAGCCCTGAGAATGTACTTGGAACACGTTGGATGGGAATAACAGAAAAAGGCTATGGAATACACGGAACAATAAAACCTGAAAGTATTGGCAAGCAATCCACAGAGGGTTGCATAAGAATGTATAACAAAGACGTAGAAGAATTATTTGATCTTGTACCGGTTGGGATATCCGTAACCATAACTAAAACACAAAATGATAAATAATAATTTATAGGAGACAAAAAGTGGCGGTAAACGGTCTTGAATTCGAAAAGCCTATCATAGAGCTGGAGAAAAGGATAAAAGAGTTAAAAGCCTTTGCTTCTACAGAAAACATAGATTTTTCAGACGAGATAAAAATACTCGAGAAAAAAGTTGTTGAAAGCAAAAAAAGAGCACATAGGAATCTTACAGCATGGCAAAGAATGCAGATTGCACGTCATCCTGACAGGCCATACACTCTGGACTATATTAATGCCCTTACGAAAAACTTCATTGAACTTCGTGGCGATAGAGCATTTGCTGATGATCAGGCAATAATAGGAGGATTTGCCAGTTTCCAAGATAAGACGGTTATGGTAATTGGCCATCAGAAAGGCAGAAACACAAAAGAAAACATTACCAGAAACTTTGGTATGCCTCACCCTGAAGGTTATAGAAAAATGTTAAGATTGATGAAAATGGCTGAGAAATTTTCCATTCCTGTCATCGCTTTTATTGACACTCCAGGCGCTTATCCGGGCATTGGAGCGGAGGAAAGAGGACAGGCAGAGGCGATTGCGCGCAATTTAAAAGAAATGGCTCATCTTCAGGTACCTATGATCGTTGTAATTACGGGTGAAGGCGGCAGTGGAGGAGCGCTGGCAATCGGATTAGGAAATAAAGTTTTTATGCTGGAGAATGCTGTTTACTTTGTGTGTACTCCTGAAGCATGCGGAGCAATCCTCTGGAAAGACCGAACCAAAGCTCCTGAAGCCGCCAAAGCGCTTTGTATAACAGCGTCGGATTTGAAAAAATTTGAAATTATTGATACAATAATACCTGAACCGGTTGGCGGAGCGCATAGAAATCCGAACAAAACAGCCGAGAATATTAAGAATACACTAAAAACCTGTTTAATCGAACTAGCTAAACTTTCTCCCGAAGAAATTATTAATCAAAGATACGAAAAATACAGAAAAATGGGCAAATTCTTAGAGAAATAGTAACTAACTTTGGTAGCCCCAAGGGGAATTGAACCCCTGTTCCATGGCTGAGAACTATTTATTCTCAACTTTCTTTTTCCCTTCTAACGGTTGAACTAAGCCGCGTGGGAAATAACATAAATCAGCTTTGCTGCCACAAGCGCTTATTCCACGTCGGCTTCAGTGGATTGTTAAGCAGATAATTTCATGTCCCGTACAAATTAAATGCTACAGTAAAATATATCATAGCAACAAGTACTGCGAGTCCTAGCGAAAGCACAAAAACCAAACCAAAACGTGCAAAACTGTTGATTTTATCAGATAAAATGCTCCACAAAGCAAACATATTAGCCAATGTCGCCAATATGGCTGGTGCAAAAAATACTATGAAATCATATTCTAACAGTTTATTTTCGGTGAGAACTCTCCCACGATACAGAAAATAACCAAAAAACCCATAAATTATTCCAATCACTAATATTTTTAATAAAACTTTCATATCTTTTATCTACCTAATGACGGAATTGAGTGGCAACCGCAGACGACGCGTCAAGCGAATGTTTGCATTCGTTCATCAGCGACGGCAAGGCGGCAGTCCGCTTCAGCGGAGTGTCCGTCTCGAATGACTTGTTCCAGCCCCACGCGGCGGAGCAAGTCACGAGAGATAACACGCAATTCCGTCATTCCCGCCGCGTTAGCGGCGGGAACATATATCATTGAACCGCTACCTTCTTTTTGATACGGTAGCAGACAATTATGTAAAACGTCAAGAAATATATTCAGAAAAACGAGCTTTACTTTTCCGGTTTGCATAGCTATGCCTATTATTAAGTTGATAGCTGTATAATAATAAGTTTTATTATTTCGGGGATTTAATGAAAGAGGTCGCTGTCCCCTTTTGTCCTTGTTATACCCATTACGTCCGTATTGGCATGGAAGGGAAAGTTAGTACCTGTCTTTACACTATCTTTACACCCGAGACAGGCAATCTTCATAACTTTAGTAGCCCCAAGGGGAATTGAACCCCTGTTCCATGGCTGAGAACCACGTGTCCTGGTCCACTAGACGATGGGGCCGGAGCTGCCCCGCAAGGACTCGAACCTCGACTAGATGAACCAGAATCATCCGTCCTACCATTAGACGACGGGGCAAAACATTGCGCTAATTATAAAAGAACATTAAGGAAAGTCAAGATTTAACTCTCTACGCTCCCCTAGCTAATGTGTATACAAGAATTTCTCCTGCTCCAGCCTGCAATAAGACTCTGGAACATTCATTAACAGTAGCGCCTGTTGTCATAACATCGTCAACTAATAAGATTCTTTTTCCATTTAGCTTTTGTGAACTCTTTACTGAAAACGCCCCTTTAATATTCTTGGTGCGTTCCTTCAGAGAAAGACCTGTTTGAGAAGGAGTTGCCCGCGTTCTCTTTAAACTGGTTCTTGATAATTTTATATTGAATCTCTTACTAATCTTTCTCCCTATTAGTTCAGCCTGATTAAATCCTCTGGAATATTGTCTTATCCAATGAAGCGGTACGGGAATAATTAAATCACAGCCAAGAAAATCCAGACTATCCGGCAGTAAAAGCACCTCAAACAACGTGTTTAAAAGATATGTCTTTTTCTTATATTTAAAAAAACGTATGCACTCCCTTGCTGAGCCTTCATATATCACACTGGCGCGCGCTTTTGAGAAGCAAAACTGTTCCTCTCTGCATATTCCACAAATACCATTTATAAAAGGTCTGCCGCATTTATTACAACTTTTTCCAGTAATAGGTATCATGCTTTTTCTGCATGCGTCACAAAGATAGGTATTTGTTTGATATGAGAGCTCTTTTTTACATACTAAACAATAAACAGGAAAAATAAGGTTAATAACAAATTTGAACGATTTGTTTAATTTTTTTATAGAAGACCTCATTTTAATCCTTAACAAAGAAGCCCGCTGTCACCAAGGACAGCAGGCTTCTTACTGTTTCACAAGAAACAACCTATTATATTTTGTCTAATTTTTCAACACGAAGTTTCTTTACCATGGGTTTGTTAATTTTGTCCGGCATCCAATCAGGTGCATTAGCAGGTTTAGTAACTTTCTGTACTGAACCTTTAAATATATGCAGTCTCCATTTGCCGTCTTTCTTTTGCCCATGTTCTCTGAGCTTGATCAGACCATCGCTATCTTTCAATCCTCTGGAGGCAGCCTTTAGAGCAGCCTGTCTCGCTCCTTTTCCTTTGAATACATTATCTTCCTTTTTGCCAACTCTTAACGAATAGAGCTTAGCTTCTGCTTTCTTTGCCATTGTATCACCTCCTTGTTTCTACCATTTTTCACATTATAATCCTAAGTTTTCACAAAATGCAAATAAAAAATCAATATAATATCTAACGCTTGAGTTTGCCACTTGCTGTTTTATCCAATTTGACTACGCATAAAAATTCTTTTGGAACCTTATATGAAGCTAATCTTTGATAAAAAGGGGACAGACACCTTTCCCTTTTAGCTTTTACCCATTCAATTGATTGACAGTTTACACAATTGTCTGCTACCGTATCAAAATGAAGGTAGCGGTTCAATGGTATATGTTATGGTATTGTTAAAACAGGTACGGGAAGATGATACGTAATATTTTCAAAGATAAGATGCTTAGCGCGCGGAATCGCGTTATCAGTTTCTATTTTGTAACGCTTTTGCGGTAAAAAATACGCTTATTCCAACAATGACTGCCAATACAGGCGCAACAATAAGAGAGCCAAGCAGCCACTCAAACAACCTCTCACGGAATTGCTTAAACACAATATTCATAGAAAAATCTGTTAACGGGTAACCGTGACGCATATAATATCCCAGTCCAATGCAGAGTGCAGGAACGAAAGGCGGCACGCATAAATTCTGTATGGTTACAGCCATCACCTTGTTTAAATGCAAGCGGGACGTCACATAAATAATCACCAGTGTATGAATTGAGAGAATCGGCAGTACAGCAATAAAAATCCCAACACCTGCCGATATAGCCAATCCGGTGGGATTTGTATTTTCTTTCAGCAGCATCTTTACTAATTTAACAGGATGGCAAAGCATACTCAGATCAATTTTTTCTGCGGCTTCATGAACCAGTTTTCGATGCGGAATTGGCAAAAGACATCTGCCAACTAATCTGGTGTGCATAAGGGAAATGCGCACATTGTCCACAAACGGTTTAAAATGCGAGATGCGGGATTGAGGTGAGGGATACCATGCATCAATCTCAATCATCTTTAAATGCAAGCCCGCCCATACTGCCCTTGCCAGAACTTCAGTTTCAAAATCGTAATGAGAACCTGTCAACTTCATTTGCGAAAGGTACTGCACCGGATATGCGCGAAATCCGCTCTGATAATCCTCAATTGAAACTCCTGTTTCTACACGCAACCAGAAATTAGCAACCTTTTTTCCAAAATGGCTCCTGCGTGGAACATGTTTCCCATGAAGTCTTCGGCATCCAATAACAATATTCGTCTGATCTTTTTGAAGTAAAGGTATGAACTTCTCTAAATCCCGCGGATAGTGCTGTCCATCTGCATCAATCGTGATCATAAAGCACCCGCCCTGAGCTTTAATATACTTTAACGCAGTAAGAATTGCTTTGCCTTTGCCAAGATTGGTCTCATGTTTGAGTACAGTAATATCAGTGT
>DAOVHI010000056.1 GCA_030671985.1 bacterium | reverse complement strand
TAGATTCTTTCCAATTTAATAAGTGCCTATCAATATTCCTTTTCATATTTAAAGCATAGTCCTTTTTATTAAGAAAGTCAAGGCTAATTCAGTGGTAAATGTTTAATAAGTAGGACCTAGTTGTAGGCAATTCTTCAAATAAATACACCCAAGATCGATATTTCTAAAAAGGTTATCAATATTGATGGTGAAAGTTGACATCTGTCAAGTAGATGTCAACCATAAATTCAATCTTTGAAATTACAACATATTTTATATAACTCCATCATTCACAATCAGTTAGCATCTTCAACACCTTCAAAATCATCCGTCGGAACTTGTACATACGGTCAGCCGTATGTCTGGATAAAAATTCTTTTCATATCTTCTTTCATTTGAGAAAGTTATAAACTGTAAAGTGCTGTATAAAACTGTTAAATAAGATGAATGAATACGACATTCATTCTCATCAAACCTAAAGACACAGTATGTTATAATATTCCAGAAAACTCGTCAAGTAGTGATCAAATATGCTAAATATGGGTTACAGTTATTCTTCTCGGCAAAGTCGCCCCCGAAGAATTCCCCAAAAAGAAAAGCGGGCCTTAAAAAACCCGTTTCTCTTTGTTGCGTATGTTTTACTTCGCTGTTTTAGACTATTTCGGCCAATTGGTCCGGAACCACAACGAAACCTTTTTCTGCTTTCAAGGCCTCGAGACGCACCTTTTTAGCGGCCTGTGTTTCAAAGTAGATCTCAGGCTCAGGCACATTGGCTTCTTTTTTATACGCTTCTACCTGCATGTCGATCCTGGCAATGATATTATCAACGTAGAGCGCAAACTGCTTGTTATACAGCTCCTGAGTGTAGCCCTTATCAGGTATCAGCTCATTGAAGATGCTATTAACTTCTTCAAATGTCGGGATGATCCCGATAGCCGTTTTAATACCGGTCACTTCTTTGTTCGCCAAGCGGGCTAACCAAGTCAGCCAAACACGAACATCACGCTTTTCCCCAAGAAGCTTCTTCGTGTCACCACCGCGAGTTTCATCTGTAAGGAAGTAGTTTAAAGAAGCCAAAACCGGCTTTACTTTTAATTTAGGATTGGTGAAGAACCTGAACTGCCCGTCCATGTAGTCACCTAAAGCCCCTAAGAAGAATGGCGCATTAGCCCATGGTGAACGTTTAATTTCGCCTTTTGATCCAACCTCGGTAGCTGTTGTCTGGGAAGCAATATCAGCTCCAAACGTTACACCTTCTTCTGCTGTCAAACTGGCAACAACAGGAGGCATTGTATCGGTATCACGGCCGCTATAGGTAAAAACTCCCGTATCAACACCCTTGGCATCATTAGCAGCATCTTCGTTAAAGTTGCTCAATTCATTACTACGAATAGTGCAGCGAGAATTAGGATGAGAGATTGGAATAACCTTGCCATCAGCATCTGTCTTGCCCTCTGTCCATTCACCCTGGAAGTTCTTGCCGCTCTTAGGCGTTTCTTCACCATTACCTTCTCAATGCGGAACACCTTTATCATCAATAAGGACATTCGTCCAGATAACCTCAGATTCCGGATTGCGCAGACGCTCCATCAAAAGAGGATCACCTTCAATATTAACATTTCTAACAATACCAAAAATACCAAACTCCGGATTAATCGATCTGATCGTACCGTCCTCAGCGATCCATACTTGGGCAAGATCATCGCCGACAAACGTGTCACCGGCCATAGCCGTCGTAGTCTTTCCACATCCGCTTGGAGCTGCTCCATCGATCCATACGATAGAACCGTCTTTCATCTTAATTCCGGTAATAAACATATGCTCGGACAACCTGTTGCCGCGGTGGCTGTAGATGGCGTCATCATTCGCTAAGCGATGATGGCCCTTTTTGATCAAAGCACAATTACCAAGATAGGAAACGTTCCAGGCCCATGTTTCCTTCTTTTTTCCATCTGTCATAATATAGGCTTCTTTAGTATTCAAAGAACCTTTGCCATGTGTATTGGTGAAAAACAAGCCAATCAACTCAACCTGAGCTTGGAAATCAGCCACATTACAACGATAAAGATTATCCTGCTGGTGCGCAAGATACCATGTATCGGAAATAGTCAATGAGGCATAGGACGTTGGTGCACCTTTCGGTCCACGAACATAAAAACCAATGATCATGGTTTTTCCATCCATGATATTCTTCATGTTATTTTGGATCAGATCATCAGCTTCCGCGCGAGGCAAAGCATTAGCCATGGAGCTGACATAGACACCTTCATCTTCAATAGCGTAAGTCTGCTTAACAACCCGGCCCTGTTCTGCTGGCGGATCAAAATGAATGGTATGCCCCTTCATTGCCAATTCCTGCTCTTCACTCGTTTCTAAAGCCATCTTTCTGACATAGGCGCGATCTTCCAGCGCTGCCGGTATGAATAAAAAGGTCTTTCGGGTTGCAGAGCTCAATACGGTTGGCGATCGTACTTAAGATCTCTTCGTTCTTGACCACCGCGAACTTGGCCTTGCTGGCTTCGTCGCATTTGGCAAGAATTATATCTAAATAATTATTGTCTGACATGTGAATCCTCCTTTATTACAATGGTTTTTATTTCAGAGTAAGACATTGCGTCATTCTCCTCTGATATTCAATTAATAATTAAGAACTGAGCAGGCAACAGACGAATGGTTTCTACTGTTATACTGTTTTAGCCCCTATTGAAGCATGTTTTGTTAGCCGATCGTGACTAACAGCACTCTCTACATCCATAAGTTCATCAACTACTGACTCCCTTATTTAACCGGTGAAACAAACCCGTCAGGCTTAACAGTCAAAACCGAACAGTCTACCTGTTGTAATACTTCCTCTGCTGTATTGCCAATAAAAACGCCTGCCAGCCCGGTTCGACCAACGGTCCCCATAACAATTAAATCAATATGATTATTTTTCATCGCAGCTGGAATGACTTTAGTCGCTGATCCTTTGTTAATATGTATTGTAGTAGAAGATTTATTTAATTTATAGTTAGCAAGAAACAGGTTCATTTCTTTCTTGTATTCGTTCCGGGCTTCATTGTCAAATTTTCGCATTTCTTCGTGCGAAACGCCCTCTATTAAAGCCTCTCCATATACATGCCAAGCATAAATTATATGCAAATCACTTCGATCCCTTTTTGCCAAAGATGATGCCAAATCCATAATTTTGGTATTGAGGGAATTTTTGAAGCTTCTCATTTCGCTGAAATCAACAGCAGCAAGAATATGAAAATATTTCTTTCGTCTAGTAGGCTTAACAACCCACACAGGGCATGGGCATTTACGCATGAGATGCATAGATGTACTACCGAAGATGCGCTCCTTAAAGCGCGTTCTTCCTTCTGCCGGGATAATAACCAAATCATGCTTATCCCGCACCACTTTACGGATAATTTTCACAAAAGGACGGCCTTGTAGAATCTGACAAGAAACATTACTGACTTTCCCCCGGATAGGAGCAATTACTTCTTCCATTTGCCGCTGTTTTACTTTAAGAATATCAGTTTGTATTTTCTTTAAAGACTTAGGCAGATCATTAATAAAATCGACAATTGTCAAATTCGCCTGATTCCTATTTGCTAAAGTTACAGCCCGCTCCCAAAGCGCTTCGCCCTTTAGGATTTAAATCTGAAACTAAAAGAATATTTTTAAACCGTTTCATAGTCACTCCTCTCTCTTGTATTCCTTATCGCATTCTTTTTCCCAACAACACAACATCTTTTAATGCCTTCTCGTTCTTAGCAGACATCCATTTCTTCATAAAATTAGAATCTTGTGATACCTGCGCAATTGCTGACAAAGCGCGAAGATGGAAATTTCTTTCATCTTTTGATCCAATTAGAACAAATACCGAATGGACTTTTGAGGCAGATTCTGAAAATTTGATCCCCTTTTTACATCTCACCAAAACCACGTCAAACAATTCTTTACCATCAATAATAATATGCGGTATTGCAATGCCGGGAGCTATCACTGTACTCGTTGCCCTTTCCCTTTCAGAAATTAGCTGGAAGAGGTTAGAAGTTTTAACTTTTACTCTTTTAGAGAGAGCATCAGACACTGATTTGAAGAAATCAACAAGCTCCATTTCTTCGCCTATATCAAGGACAACACATTTCTCAATAATATCATCAAATCTATCTTTCGTAATATCATCCCTCTCCCGGATAATTTCTTTTAACTCTGTTTCCAGTGTATAAGTGGTAAGTTCTTTTGCTGTAATTCTCTCAATAAGATGTAACAGTGCATACTCCCGTGTAACTCGAATCCTCCCATAAAACCAATAAATAAAAAGACCCCCTAGAATAAATACGCCGAAAGCTATTAAAGATTCTTTTCCCATCTCAAATATTAGCAATCCACAGCCAATAATCCCAAGAATTTGTACCCAAGGATACATCGGAGATTTAAATATTGGGTGATAATTCTGCACCCTGCTTTCCCGCATAATAATAACAGCTAGGCAAGAAAATAAAAAAGTGCAAATTAGGACAGTAGATGCCATTTTTACAAGGGTAGATAAATCAAAGAATAAAGCTATCCCGATGCTAATCCCTGTAAAAATAATAGCGATATGAGGTGTTTTGAAACGATTATTAATCTTTCCAAAGAACTCAGGCAATAAACCATCATTAGCCAAAGCTGTTGGATAACGAGATGCAGCCATAATGCCTGCGTTCGCTGTTGACACAAACGCCAATATAGCAGCTATATTCAGCAAAATACCTCCATTTTTTCCTAAAAAAACGCGTGCTCCGTCAGAAATAGGAGTCAACGAATGATCTAGTTCTGTTGCGCCAAGCACGCCTGAGGTTACAAATACAACAAGCGTATAAAATACTGTCACGACAAAAAGCGATAAAATCATTCCAACCGGTATCGTACGTTCAGGATTTCTAACTTCTTCAGCAACGCTTGCTACCTTCAATAAGCCCCCGAAAGAAATAAAAACAAATCCTGCCGTCGAGAAGACTGAGGCAATTCCTTTTGAAAAGAATGGCTTAAAATTATCTACATTTACAACAGGCACCCCACGAACAATATAAAAACCCAAGATAAATAAAAGTCCGAATACTAAAAAACGCTGCACCCTTCCTACTTCTTTTATTCCTATAATATTAATTAGAACAAAAACAGAACAGAGGATTACTGCAATTATGTGTATCTCAACAGCAATAAACATTCTCGTAAAAGCTGCCATACCGACTAACGCAAACGCAGTTTTTAAAGATAAAGAAAACCATGTAATTAATCCATCTATTGTTCCTGCGGCAGGCCCCATACTGCGCGTTACATAAAAATACGTTCCACCTGTTTTCGGCATTGCAGAAACCAGTTCAGCCTGCGATAGCATGCCCATTAACGCCAGAAGCCCTGCAAGAAAATAAGAGAATACAACCGCTGGCCCCGCTTGAGCATGAGCTAGTCCAGGAAGTATAAAAAGCCCCGAACTAATCATTGCGCCCGTCGCAATGCAAAACACATCTAAAAGAGTAAGTTCTTTTTTTAATTTCATTAAATAGCCTCGGCACAAACAAAGAAATAATCTTGCTTTATATTTTTGTTTTACAGCTTATTAATTGGCGCCACAACACATCAATTCATGCTATGTCACAGTAAAAACTGTAGAAAAAATAATTTATATTACAGGCCTATATTATGCGAACTTCACTTTTCTTTAATATCTTTTAGCCCTATACCCATACTCGCCACAACGACTGAAGCAGCTTGCTAGAAGAACTTTTCTTTATATTAACCGTTTAGGATTTTCTACAAATGATAATCTCTAGCAGCTTCAGGCTGATATAAAATTTCTTCAATTTGTAGCTTTGCTAACCCTACAGGCACTTTCCACTCAATAATATCTCCAACTTTATACCCAATTGCCGCGGTACCAATTGGCGCTAAAACTGAAATTTTATCTTGGCTGGAATCGGTGTTTTCAGGAAAAACCAACCGAAAAATCACCTCTTCATTAGTATCCAAATTCTTAATTCTAATCTTTGAATTCATTGTAATCACATTTCCAGGAATAACCTTTGATTCGACCACTTTACCCCGATTTAACTCTTCTTCTAAGTCTCTTAAGTATATCTCGTCTTCCTTCCCAAACTCTCTGGCAACTTTTATTAGCTCTCTGAGTCGCCTTATATCTGAATCAGTAATATAAATTTTCTTTTTTGCCATGAATCAGCCCCCTTTTTTTTCATTTACGTTCAGTTCTCTTTAAGTGCTTCACTCTAAAGAGGTCTCCAATTATGAACAAATGTGACCTGCTTCCATTGAAGCATTCTCCTTATTCTACCCGTAGTTTCCAATATTTGTACAACTCACCTGACCATAACACCAAAGACGAAAGAATGATTATACTGAGTATTTCTAACAAACCCAAAGCTACAAATTGAAATATGCCTTGGAAAAACGGGACATAAAATACCATGGCCAGCAGAAAGACGGAAGCGATAAGAGATGCGACTATAAATTTATTGCTAAAAAGGCCTATCTTAAAAATAGATCTTTTAAGTGAGCGCATGTTTAAAACATTAAATAACTGAGTGAATGCCATAACCGTAAATGCACCTGTTCTTGCCTTTTCTATTCCACCCGGCAAGTAGGCGTTAAAAATAATTAATGTAAGAACAACCATGATCCCGGCCATAATGAGAATGAAAGGAATAATTTCTTTTGATAAAATATTTTCTTTTCCCTTTCGTGGAGGTTCCTCTAAAACATCCTCATGGCTTGGTTCAGCGGCTAAGGCAACATCGGTAACCCCATCAGTAACCAAATTGAGCCATAACAGCTGACTAGGCAGCAACGGCAATGGAAGGCCAAGAAGCAGCGTCGTGATAATACTGATACTTTCCGCGAAATTAGTCGTGATCAGAAAAGCGCTTGCCTGTCTAGTATTCGTAAAAACAGTCCTTCCTTCTTCTATAGCGTCCACAATAGAAGCAAAATTATCATCGGCAAGCACAATATCGCTTGCCTCTCTTGCGACATCCGTGCCAATGATACCCATGGCAACCCCGATATCCGCTTTTTTAAGGGCAGGGGCATCATTAACCCCATCTCCTGTCATGGCAACGATATGGCCTTGTTTCTGTAAAACCCCAACCATCCTTAGCTTCATGCCAGGAGTTAACCTGGCAAAAACAGAAACATGTTTAATCGTTTCTTCAAACTCTTCTTCTGAAAGCTTTAGCAAGTCTTGTTCGGTAAGGGCCTCCGGAAACTCACCTTCTCCCTTTTCGCCGATCATCCCGATCTCACGCGCGATAGCAACCGCGGTATCTTTATGGTCTCCTGTCTTCATGATAACTCTAATGCCCGCTTTCCTAGCTTTAGCAATGGCCTCCTTGACCTGGGGCCTGGGAGGATCGATCATGCCGACAACGCCGACCAAAACAAGATCATTGACCAAATCTTCCGACAGGTTATCCGTGCCGGCAGGAGCCCTCTTGTAAGCTAAGCCAAGAACTCTCATTGCTTTCTTTGCCAAGCCTTGTATGTCGGATAGAACTTTCTCTCTCTCTTCTTGTGTTATCTTCTTCTCTCCTTTTTCCCCAAGCATAAAAGAGCAGTGGGCGAGAACAGCTTCCGGAGCTCCGATAACATAAATTTCTTTCTTCTTATATTCTTCCACAAGCACTGAAAGCGATGCTCTATATTTCAAATCCGAATTAAATGGCAAATCGTCTATTCTTTTTTCTTTTTCCAGCAACTCTTCTTTTTTTAATCCGGCCTTTTCCGCGAGAACAACCAAAGCAGCCTCTGTGGGGTCACCAATAATTTTATATTTTTCACCCTCTTCTTTTACTATCCGCGCGTTATTACAAATACAAGAGATATGTAAAAGTTTTGATAAACGAGAATTTTCTAATGGGGCAATGATATTATCTTTTCGCGAAAAATCCCCTGAAGGCTTCCAGCCCTCTCCTGAAACAGTGATTTTATCTTCCCCCGGCAAAATTATTTTTTCAACGTTCATGGTATTCTGAGTGAGGGTTCCTGTCTTGTCAGTCGCGATAATTGTTGCTACTCCAAGGGTTTCAGTCGCCGGCAATGTTCTAATAATAGCATTTCTTTTTGCCATCCTGTGGGCGCCGATAGCAAGTACTATTACGAGTACCGCGGGCAATCCTTCCGGAATTCCGGCAACAAGGGAAGCTATTGTAAAAATAAAAATTTCAGAGAATTCAAACCCTCTGGCAAAGAAACCAACCAGGAATACTATAAACGCGCAAACAACCGCGATAATACCCATTTGTCTTGCCAGAATATCCGTCTTCTCTGCAAAATGGCCCTTGGCTTTTTTTATATTTTCTATACTATCAGCTACTTTACCAATGGCTGTTTTAATGCCCGTAGCTGTCACAACAGCCTTAGCCTGTCCGCCGGCAACAAATGTCCCCATCAATACCATATTCTTACGGTCAGCTAAACCTGTTTTTCCAGGCAGAACTTTAATGTCTTTGTCAACAGGAAGTGACTCGCCGGTTAAAGAAGCCTCTACCGTCCTGGTGTTTTTTGCTTCAAGAAGCCTCGCGTCAGCAGGAATTCTATCGCCCTCTTCCAGGAAAATAATGTCTCCGGGTACTAATTCTTTCGCGTGTACCTGCAGTAATTCTCCACCCCGGAAAACCTTCGCGTGAGGCACAATCATCCTTTTTAAAGCCTGAATTGACCTCTCTGCCTTATTCTCTTGAATGAAACCTATTATGGCATTAACT
>DAOVHI010000013.1 GCA_030671985.1 bacterium | reverse complement strand
ACTTCAGGATGTAAATCCTCCTGATGAAGTAAAATCTGCATTTAACGAGGTCAATGAGGCGAAGCAGGAAAGAGAGAGGGTAATCAATCAGGCACGGCAGGCGTATAACAAGGTTATCCCGCGTGCTAAAGGCGAGGCTGAGAAAACAATACGAGAGGCTGAAGGATACGCTCTGGATAAAATAAACAGGGCAAAAGGAGAAGCAGAGAGATTCTCGACAGTACTAGCGGAATACAAGAAGGCACCGGATATAACCCAGAAAAGGCTTTACTTAGAAACAATGATGGAGGTTTTACCTGATGCAAAAGAGAAATATATAATTGACCCGAAGCAGTCTTCTATACTGCCGCTGCTTAATCTTGGACAGAAGGGAGGAGTAAAATAATGAAAAAACTTTTGAATGTATTTATTGGCTTAATTATCTTAATAATAGTTATAGCTATGAGCGGAGTGGTGTACGTTGTGGATGAGACCAAACAGGTTGTGATAACACAATTCGGCAAACCTGTTGGTAATCCAATTGCAACCGCAGGACTACACTTTAAAAAACCATTTATTCAGAAGGCGCGTTACTTTGAGAAACGGCTTCTTGAGTGGGACGGCGACCCCAATCAGATTCCGACCAATGATAAGAAGTATATCTGGGTTGACACTACTGCGCGTTGGAAAATTGTTGACGCATTGAAATTTCTGCAGTCAGTGAATAATGAGATGGGGGCACATGCGAGACTTGACGATATTATCAATTCTGCGACCAGAGATACCGTTACAAGGCATCTCCTTGTTGAGACAGTAAGAAATTCCAATCGCATTGTAGAAGAGGCAAAAGAAGTGGGAAAAGACGTAATAATTACTGACGAAGCCCTTGAACGTATAGAAGTAGGCCGGAACAAATTGGAGAAGATAATCTTACACGATGCAAAAGAACTTGCTCCAAAGTATGGCATAGAACTTGTTGATGTGAGAATTAAGCGGATCAATTATGTAAAAGATGTAAGAAGAAAGGTCTATGATCGAATGATTTCCGAGAGAAAACGCGCTGCTGAACAATATCGTTCTGAAGGACAGGGGCGACGCGCTGAAATAGACGGACAGAGAGGAAAGGAGCTTAAACTAATTACATCTGAGGCGTATAGACAAGCTGAGGGGTTAAAAGGCAAGGCGGATGCTGAAGTGATAGGCATCTATGCAGGAGCATACAATCAGGATCCGGAGTTTTATTCATTCTTAAAAACGCTTGAGACATACAGAAAGACCATTGATGAGAACAGCACAATAATCCTTACAACGGATAGTGATTATTACAAGTATCTGAAAGGACTGAAACCTGTTAAATAAAAATTGGAGGGATGGCTGAGTGGCTGAAAGCGGCGGTCTTGAAAACCGTTTTCCGGCAACGGAACGTGGGTTCAAATCCTACTCCCTCCGCCAAGAACCAGAATAAAGTTCGGTTCTTGGCTGGACAGTTATAAGCTAATAGTATTTATTTTGGAGAGGTGGCCGAGTGGCTGAAGGCAGCTGCCTGCTAAGCAGTTGTGGGGGTAACTCCACCCCGGGTTCGAATCCCGGCCTCTCCGCCAAAACGAAATTTGAAATCTATAATTAATAAGGAGGTAGTATGAGAGATTTTGATCGATATGCTAAATTTAGCAAAAGAGATTCAGGAAGATCTGGCGGAAGGGATTCAGGAAGACGCAGCTTTGAAAAGCAGATGCATGAAGTAATCTGCGATAAATGCGGTAAGAAATGTGAAGTTCCCTTCAAACCATCAGGAGATAAACCAGTTTACTGCAGTGATTGTTTTGAAAAAGGCGGAAGTTCCGATAGATATAGTAGTAGGGATAGAGATTCAAAAAGATTTGATAGAGGAAGCTATAATAGATCTGAAGGAAGAGATTCCGGAAGATTCAGCAGGAAAGATTCAGGACCAAATAAACCAGAACAATTTGTAAAAGAGTTTGAACAGCTTAACAGAAAACTTGATACCATATTGAAAGCATTAGAAGCCGCAAACCCAGTTGTGGAAAAAACTAAAGAAGTAGAAAAATCTGTGAAAGAGCCAAAAAAAACAGAAAAGAAAGTTGTTAAGAAAAAACCCATAAAAAAGGTTGCGAAAAAGAAAGAACAACCTAAAGAGAAGAAGAAAAAACCTGCGGCAAAAAAAACAGTTAAAAAATCAGGATAGGGAATACGGATGTGTCGGGCTTATGAAGATTATCCTGATAATAGCAGCGATTGTGAGAAGCCCTGCTCCGATAAATAGATATTTTGAGAATTTATCTCTGTCCTTTGCATAGCTCAGAATCATAAATGGAAAAATAGCGGATGTTGTTCGTGTTATTGCAGCAAATTCCTCCCAGATAGGAAAGCATAAAAAAATTGATATAAACGCTTGAATAAATAAGTTCCAGTTGTATATGTTCTTGTTTTTTGAAAGTTTTATTGCGGAAACAGCAATAACAAACATCACAAAACAAAAGTAAGGGATAACGCTTATTTCTCTAAGAACGTGTTTAATGCCTCCGCCGCTCAAGTTAATACTGCCTATCTTTTGTATTATTCCGGCAAAGGGCAGGACTATATGCCCTGAGGATCCGAGAAGCGGTATTTCGCCAAGTCTTTGATATAGGAAAAATTGAAGGATAGTGAAAGGTATGAAAGATAGAGCAATTATAAAACTGTTTCTGCGCCTTTTCCCAAAAAATTCATAGAGCAAGAAAACTAATATTATAAGCCCTGCTGTTTCTCTCGTAAGAAGAGCAAGAGAAAAGAAAAAAGCTGTTGAGCCTATCTTTTTTGCTTCATAAAAATAAATCCCGCCAAGTATTAAGCATATGCATAAAGGGGATGTTAAATTGTACTGAAAAGCTACAATATTGCCTATCCCTAGAGAATAAATTAAAGCATACCATACGCTCATGTTGTGTCTTTTGAGAATTTTAGACAAAAACAAAGTGCCTGCCAGAATCGAAATTATATTAACAATCAAAAGTGTCCAGGGTAATAACCGCTTATCGCCAAAAGCGAGTGTATGCGCTAAGAATGGATAGAGAAAACGATGATATTTTTTAAAATCTATACGGTGAAAGTCTGTTCTTATAAAAGGATCTGATGCTGCATAATAATACGCTTGTCCGTCGTATCCGGATGTATTTTCCATAATTACAAAATTTGGAGGAACTAGTTTTTTTGCAACTAGAGAACTTTCTTCTCCAAAATTTATAAAACAACTGAGGTTAAAATCATAGCGGCTTGCAATAATCCCGATAATAATGAGATAAAAAAGAAATGTTATGAGGAGCAGTTTAAGTAAACGGGTATGTTTTTTCATCTAATCCGTGAAACGATACTTTATCAATGTCCAAATCGCAGAAAATCCATCTATCCAGCAGATCTTCTTGCCTTCTGAATAATCTCTGCCATAATAAGAGATCGGCATCTCATACACTCTGTAATGCTGCTTAAATATCTTTGCTGTAATTTCCGGCTCTATGTTAAAACTCTTTGACTTTCAATTAATGGAATCCAGAACTCCTTTTGTCATAACTTTATAACATGTTTCCATATCGGAAATCGTTGTGTTGTACAATAAATTTGTTATTAGCGTTAGGAATTTGTTCCCTGCCAAATGCCAAAAAAGATACATTCGTTGAGGCTTTCCGCCAGACAGTCTTGACCCGTAAACAACATCAGCAAACCCGTCGGCAATAGGTTTTATCAGGTCATTGATTTCCTCAGGCTCATACTCTAAATCAGCATCCTGGATTGTTATAATATCACCTTTAACATGCTGGAAGCCTGTACGCAGAGCTGCTCCTTTGCCTTGATTTGCGATATGATAAAAGACCCTTACTTCAGGATACTTGCCGTCCAATTTTTCTTTTATAAGCTCGCGCGTCCCGTCGGTAGAACAGTCATCAACAATTATTATCTCTTTTTCTACGTCGACAGCTATAACCTTTTCTATAATCTTAAGTATGGTGCTTTTCTCATTATACACGGGCACAACAATAGAAAGTTTCATATACGACTCCTGCATAAGTTACGTGTTTTTCGCCAGCATCCGCAATCCTTTTAGTATCGCAGAAAACCCTCGCTTTTTCAAAATAGCCTTAATTACAGACGGTCTTTTTATGACATTTTTAAATATATAATACTTGTTAATTCCTTTCCTTATTCTCTTCCATGTTTTCTCAAGCTCATCAGATGATAAGCTTCTGGTCCGCATAACGGCATGCGCTCCGACACGCACCCGTTTTTCAATCATGAGATTATAAATATCATCTACCATAAGCAAGCTTTCTCTCTCTGCTATATCATAAAGCTGTGTTTTGGGATATGGGAACGCCATTGTGAGATGGATGTTATCGGCATCCAGTTTCTTTGCAAGCTCAAATGTTCTATGCAGTGTGTTTTTATCATCCCAAGGCATACCTATTATTAAATCGCAGTTTGCCTTTATGCCAACATCTTTTGTTTGTTTAATAACATTAACTGCCTCTTGATTTGAGAAATTTTTCTGCATATCCTTCCTGCCTGATGAATCCCCCGATTCTATACCATACTCTATGAGTTTACATCCTGCTTCAGCCATTTTCTCAAGAAGACTCTTATTAATGCAGTCTATTCTAGTTAAACAGCGCCACTCAAGATTTAGATTTCTTTTTATCATTCCATCACATATTTTTTCTGCGCGGGACTGATCAAGAGTAAAGGTTTCATCCCAGAAGAAAAATCCATGAATTTTATATTTATCTACAACATACTCCAGCTCATTTATTGCTCTTTCAGGAGACATTGCTTTCCATTTACGGTCATATCCTCTCCATTTGCTTGAGCCTATTATACAGAAAGGACATGCGTACGGACAATCCCTTGTCGTTCTCATTCTAATTCCGGGAACCAGTTTTTCGTGAAAAGGAAGATCTAAGTAGCCAATTGAATATTTGTCCATTGGAAATAGATCATATGCCATGAAGGGCAGTTCTTCCAATGAGTTCATGATGTTGGCAGAGTCTGTAGCAACAATCTTTCCATCTGTATCTCTAAACGCTATGCCTCCTACATCTTTAAGACTTGATTCCATATTTTTAACTATATCCGGTATAATTACCTCAGGCTGTCCTCTTACAATTATATCTAAATTCGTAAAGTCATCCAACATACGCTCTGGATATATGGGCGCCAGCACAGTTTCTATAAGAATCGTTTTAACGTTTTTTCCAAATTTCTTTTTTGCAATGTCCGCCACCTTCATATCGTGAGTTATCAGACCGGCTGCTGATTGGAAAATCACGGCATCACACTCCGGCATTTGCTCCTCAAGTTCTCTCCAACTTAACTCAAGCGCATTTGCATCAATAGCCTGAACATCGGAAACAGGTTTTAACACACCGCCTATCTGCGCAAGCCTGAGAGGAAAAGGCACATATTTGACATTCTGAAAACATATTTCGTCCCTGAGAGTATAGAGTTTTTCTTCATATCTTGGAGGATTAATTAATAATATTTTCACTTTTCTCCTCTAAATCCAAGTTTTAAGACTAGGAAAAACGACTCTACGGCGATTGCTTTCGATAATTTAGATTTGCCATATTCTCTATCCACAAAAATAATGGGAATCTCCCCTATTTTGTATCCCTTTCTCTGACATTTAAATAATGTCTCAATTCCATATCCATATCCACGTGAATACAGCTGTTCCACATCAAGATATTCAACAACCTCTCTCCTATAACACCTAAATCCTCCCGTGCAATCCATTGCGCAAAAACCTAATATTACTCTGGCATACATATTCGCCCCTCTGCTCAGCAAATTTCTACCTATTCCCCAATTTTTAGTTCCCCCACCTTTGACATAGCGAGACCCAATAATCAGATCATACTCCTCCATTTTGACCAGCATTTCAGGGATATATTTGGGATTGTGCGAGAAATCCGCATCCATTGTTAATATGTATTTCGCGTCTGTATTTTTGAGAGCATATTTCAACCCTGCTTTATGAGCCGCGGCAAACCCAGCTTTGTTATCTCTGTGCAGATGATATACCCTATCCGGAAACTCAAGGTGAAGTCTATCAATAATCTTGCCGGTTCCATCAGGAGAATTGTCATCTACGACCACAACTCCTATATCGACTGGCAGTTTTAATATTTGACGAACAAGAGCTTCTATATTTTTCGCTTCATTGTACGTTGGGATTGATACTATAGCTTTCATATAAAAAACAACCTTTCTTTATCTAATTCTTTAGAACCATTCCAGAAATTTGCGCATTTTTGGCGACATTTCATTTACTTGCTCCTGCGAAACCAGTTTACTCCATATTAGTTTCCTGATTATAACACGAGGTCTTACGGTCTTCTCCCTTAAAAACTTTTTCACAGGACTGTATGTTTTCTCATAATATTGAAGGGGGACCGGCGTTCCTCCATACTGTTTCTTCCATCTAAAATACGATGATTTCGGAGCAGTACTTCCGAAATCGATTCTATCAATATCTGACTTTTCACAGCCATCTTTTATTGCCTCGCCATATAGCAGGTTATTCGGACGATATTTCATATACTTAGAAATAGAAACATTATCAAAAAGATATCTGATGTTATTAAAATCAAAACAATACATTCCTGCTATAGGCTTGCCTTTGTATACAGCAATATATAAATCGATACAATCCCGAAAGAGATTGCATCTCTTGTAAAACATTTTTTTATCCATAATCCTTGTTTTAATCTTCTTCCTATTCTCTATCAGTATAGAATAATATTCATCTAGAAGATTCCAGTCATTTTTTATTATAGATACGCCTTCTTTTATTGCTTTTCTCATCGCCTTTCTCACCATCCTATCAAATGACTTCCAAGCAACATCATAATCCTTTGCGTCCAATATAAAAATATGAGGTGATTTATCGAGCGTATATCTAGTGTTGTATCCTACGGACTTACAATGTTTTATTAATTCAGTATTATCTTTATATGGATTCACCAGAATGTGAGCATATACTGCCTTTTCCCTAATACATATTTCGTCCATTCTTCCTACTAACGCAGTTACAATTTCTGTGCTTTTGCTCAACGGTCCGCCAGAAGCTCCCCCAAGAGGCATTGAATGTATGCTGTCGTTCAGAAACATAGGAATCTTCACAAACGGGAATACCCCCTTTATACCGCCTTCATCATTTGCTATTAAATAAAAAGTCTTAAATCCCTGCTCCTCGTATATAAAACGCCACTTGTAACACTGATAAAAACTTCCATCATTATCTTTTACAAACGCATCCCATATCTCACTATCTTTATCGGTTGCCTCTCTAATGCTGACTTTGTTTTTTATCATAGTTTCCACTCTGCTCTTGCAAGTGTATCCATTTCAGCGAGATTTGTCCACTTAATGTAATTCAGCTTTGTAAGTATTTTGATACTTGCCCAGAATTCCCGTCTGAACTCCAAAAGCTCTCCCTCGTGAGAGGGAAAAACTATAAAAAGTTCCTTATCCAGCCTAAAATTCAAGGTATTATTTAGCATCTTCAATGTTAGTCTTGGATGATGAATAGGATAAAATACACTTTGAATCTCTATTATCTTCTGCGACGGAGAAAGGATGAAAGGTTCTCCTCTCTGAGGGATATTATCATCCTTAATGAATTTTTCACCAAATGTATTTGTGTGATTTCTGCGTATAGAGCAGTCAACTTTTATACCAAGATCCTCCAATTGCTTTATGATACCATCTGTAAGAAACCACCATCCTGCAACATAGGTAATTGGGCTTATTCCCTGCTCTTTAATCCATTTAAATTCTGCGCGCATCTGCTCCCTAATAAATCTAGAATTATAGTTCAAATGATTTATCGGTACTGTACCTGCCGAATCCATAAAAAAGTGCCCGTGATATCCGATCTCAGCAAATTCAGATATGTTTTTTACCCTCTTCTCGTACTCTCCGATAGTGATATTGAATTCATCTAACTGACGCTGTGTTTGAGAACAGAATGGAGTTGTAATGCATAAAGTTACTTTTGCATTAGTATGGTCAAGAAACCTCCTGCAGAAATCCATGAGTTTACCAAATGTTTTTTTATTCGCTATTGCTTCGGTATGGAAGACAAAATTCATGTTAATTGGTTTCTCTCTGTGAATTTCAGGAAAAGAAGAGAACGCCAATAGCAACGCATTTAATGAATATAAAACATTCTTCTTGATCATATGTCTAATTTTCATTAAGTACACCTATTATTCTTTCAGCTCTCATATCCCAGCTATACTGCTTAACATCTTCATAAGCTTTTCTAGATAACTTGTTTGCAAATTCCTGATCATTAAGCAATCCTTCAATCCCTAGCGCCAGATTTTTTGTGTCTCCCGGCTTAACAAGTACGGCATTTTCATGATCCGTAAGCACTTCTTTTATTGTTGGAAGATCTGATGCAACTATTGGTATTCCTGCTGACATATATTCAAACATTTTCAAAGGAGACGTAAAGTATCTGCTCATTACATTATCAGTCAATGGAATAATTCCAACATCCGCAGCCATTAAATGTTTTTTAATATATCTGTGAGGAACAAATCCTTTAAATTGTACTCGGCTTTTCACCCCAATCTCTTCCGCAAGCTTTTTCAATCTACATATATCATTTTCGTAAGAAAGTCCGCCAACAATTGTCAGCGTGGCATCGGGTATTTTCTTTAATGCCTTTATCAGGATGTCAACTCCCTTCCATAGATATAATTGCCCAACATAGATTATATTTCTGTTATTCAGCTTCTTAGAAAAAACTCTCTCCCGAACGTCGGAAATTAACGCCCCATCGGGTATTGTTGTGATTCTTCTGGAAACACTAAGGTGCTTCCTTATGGCGCTTTTCAAGCTCTCAGAAATTGCTATCAGTTTGTCCACATTTGTTAGAACTTTTGTTTCTTTTTTTAAGATTTTGTCCAGTCTATTCTTATCAGGAGTAATCCCGTCAAATAATAATTTCTCTATTTCTTTTTGTTCCATAGATTGTATCGTGTGAGTTTCATATAATAATTCACACCTTAATAGACTCTTAATCATTAATAGATATCTTGCCACACCAATCTCACGCAGGTATATCTTTCTAATATTTTTGAATACCGAGAGACAGAATATACTTAAAAAGCACAATAAGTAAAATGAGTAATTCCAAATAAAATGCCCGTGGATATTCAAAACAGGTAATCTGATTATATGTAAATTAGTGTGAGATTTTAATCCATAAAATTCCAGACACTCTTCAGTGGTTCTATTATCCATTTTTCTTACTAACAGATATACTTTCACGCCTTTATTTGCCAGAGCATGGCATGTATGTATTATTTGAATGGCATTTGCCCGCTCCATTGGAAACCTGATGTTTGCCGGATAGATTATTTTAAATTTCATAATTAAAGACAGTCTTTCTAAGCATTATTAACGCAATCAAAATTATTACAATATACGCCAACACATAAGTAATCGCCATACCCATGAGCCCCAGCCGTGGAACAAGTAGAAAGGCCGCAAGAACAAGCGTGAATGCACCGCTTATATTACTGACCGTAGATATATATGGCTTTCCTACAGATAAAATTGTAGACCTCGTCCAGCAAAATACATTGGATAGTATGATAGCAAATATCATTATTCGTATTGCCGGCATTGATTTAAGATATTCAGGTTTCCATATTTTAAAAACATAAGGTCCAGCAATAACCATAACAGCGGCTCCTGCGCAGGACACAAGGATCATTGTGATGCTTATTTTTTTAAGTATCTTTTTATACATCAAAATGTTTTTCTCCGCCCACAAAGAAGTTAGAGTCGGATAGATAACTGTGCCGACAGGACCTGTTACAAATCCGAGCGTATTAACATACGCAAGAGCTATTTTGTAATAGGCGACTATTTCCGGGGATTTAAAAAACCCTAACAACACCACATCCATCTGCCTGATAACAGATTTAAAAGTAACGGAAACTGTTGTGTGAAAGGTAAATGGCAAAATTTTTCTCACTTCGGACATAATATTTGATGCTTTGATATTACCGAATTCTGTTCTCAGAAGTCTTAAAACAATGATCGACAGAAATACTCCGGGAATAAATGCTGCCAGAACATAGCCAAACATTATGTATTCCAAACCAAAACAGGCAAGTCCTACGGGAAAAACAAACCTCGCAAACGCGCTTGACGCGTTAAATATACTCATTATCTTAAATTTTTTAAATGTTTGAATTACTGCGAGGGAAGTACCATTAACTGTTGAGAGAAGAGGAGCCAAAGCGTAGATCTTTATCAGTCTTGAAGATAAATGTCCGTGAAATACCTTTTGCGCTATAATATCTCCGATCAACATAACAACACAAAAGCATAATATTCCTAAAAGCGCGTCTACTAAATATCCTATTTTAATAATGCTTAACGCTTTATCCTTCCGGTTTTTTATGAGGTAATCTGTTGCAAACTTGGTAACCGCCTCTCCAATTCTAATATCAATAAGTTCACTTATTACAAGAACTGCCGCCATTGCTTCAAACAACTGACCATATTCATTAGAAGATAATATTTTGCCAAGAATAAGAATTATCAACAACCTGAATACCCTTGTCGCGATATCACCTCCAAACATAAAGCCGGCGTGCTTAACTAACGTTCTTTTAAGCTTGTTCTGTCCTATGAATTTTAAAATGAATTTCTTCAGGTATCCCATATCGCTGCATTATAGCAGAAATGAATTAAATTTCCATAATTTGACAGCCGAATTGAGCAATGCTATATTGGCAGAAATTAAACTCACCCTGACCCTCTCTTGACAGAGAGGGAAAAAAGAAAATTCCTACACTATATATTTATGTATCTCACAAAAGTCCATAAGATTGAACTTTTAATTTTTGTTGTGCTTATTATATCCTATGGCTACTTTTTTAGGAAACTTGACTGGAACAGTGGAACAAGACTTGACCTTGTCTGGTCAATAGTTGAGAATCACTCGCTTAGCATTGACGACTATCACGAAAATACAGGGGATAAGGCATTTTATAAAGGCCATTTTTATACGGACAAAGCCCCCGGAATTTCATTTTTTGGCGTGCAATTTTATTTCATAGCATCAAAGATATCCAAATTATTCCGGTCATCTTCAGCTCTGGTTGATTATATATTCAAAATCTATATTCCGACTTTTTTCGTAGTTATAATCCAATCGGCAATAATGGGGGTGATCTTTTACAGAGCAGTTAATATGTTTCTCAACGATATCAGATTGTCTATCTTGGGAACTATGAGTTACAGTCTTGGAACTATCGTCTTTTTCTACTCAAATATGTTTTACGCGCATCACGTTGCAGGTTTTCTTTTTTTTACAGCATTTTATATTTTAATTAAGAGCGCAAATATCAAAGAAATTAACAAATCTAAAATTTTCTTGAGTGGTTCTTTATTAGGGCTGGCTATTTTGTGCGAATATCCTATGATGGTTTTTGCTGTATTTATATTTGGCTATTTGTTTACTACCACTAAGTCAATTAAACTACTTGCGTATCTAGCTTTTCCCGTGTGTTTGTCCATCATAATACTGTGTATATATCACTACGGCTGTTTTGGCAACCCTCTAAAAACAGGCTACAACTATGAATACCTTCATTATTTTGCAAAACACCACGCTCAGGGGATTAGCGGCATCAAGCTTACTAATTTGAATAGAATTATTAAGTTAACCTTCGGGCTAAAAAGGGGGATATTTATAATGCATCCATTTCTGTTATTTGCTTTCTTCGGCGTTTATTTTGGGTTAAAAAGCAAAAAGAAGAGAGAATTTCTCTTTTTTATTACTATTTCAGTAGCTGTGATATTATTCTATTCTTCATTTAAATTTTTCGCAGAGCGCTTTCTAATAACAGCTATTCCGTTTCTGTGTATTTTGGCGATATACGGAGTAGCAAAGCTAAAATCAAAAATATTAACATCAATTTTTACTACTCTTGCAGGGATGTCAAGTATTTTAATGCTATTTGCAACTGGAACAGATCTTCTTACACACCAGAAAGATACTATGTTTTATCATAATATATTTCATTGTTTATCGGACTCCAGTATATATATATATTTTGAAGCTAATTTATTCTCAATATTGTTCAAAAAGACATGGATGTTTGAATTTATACCTATTTTAGCTATCTGGGCTATATGTATAATAGTTTTTTGTAAAATCAATAGACAGACAAAAAAGCAAATAATATAGTTATGTTCTTAATTAATGTTCTCTTAAGCTTATTCTGTCCTATGAATTTTAAAATAAATCTCCGTAAAAATTTCATAAACATCCAGCCTGACGATTAACCTATCGCACTTATATTAAAAAAACCGACTCGATCCCAAGAAACAAAGCGCCTTAATTATCTAAAAGCTTTAAATGAACTTAAAATATCATGAAAATTTCTAATACGCGAAAGTCTTCGTTTTGCTTTTTGAAAGAAATCTCCTTTGGAAACAAGATTGCGCCTAAGTATTGATTTAACTTTTTCTAAACTAAGTTGTTCCTCATAAAATGGAATGGTTTTGTTCTCTCCATAAAGCCTTGATTTTGAAAATTCAGTATAAGTATTCCACGAAAAATTTTGAGATAAGATTCCCCTTGATTTTGCTAATTTTTCAAGCTCTGTTCCAGGATAAATAAGTGTTAAAGCATAAGGGGTAGTGACAGTTGATGAATAAGAGACTAATTCTTTCATCAAATTTATAGTCATTAAAATATCTTCTTCTTGCTCTTTCGGCAGGCTGAACATAAAGAAATTTTTACTAATTATTCCAATATCCGCAGTATCTTTTACAGCCTGTTTTATTTGACTTATAGTTATTTTTTTCTTTATTGCTTCCAGCACCTTTGGGCTGCCTGATTCAATCCCATAACCAATGGCCACACATCCAGCTCTTTTCATTGAAAGAAGGATTTCTTTATTGACTGTGTTTACCCTTGCTCTTGCATACCATTCTATTTTGAGTTCCCTTCGTAAAATTTCGTCACAAATACCCAAAATATGGTTTTTGCTCAAAGTTAAGGTATCGTCCCAAAAATCGAATCCCTTAAAACCATACTTTTTGTAGAGAAATTCTATTTCATCGACAAATTTAAGAGGAGATTTCATTCTGTAGCTTTTTTTGCCCCATATAGAATTGGAGCAGAAAACGGAGGAAGACGGGCACCCTCTTGCACTCATCACACCAATAGCCCTTGTATCATAAGTCCCCTCTAATCTAGCTTGATATTTATCCATATCAATAAGATGCCATGCTGGCGTTAAATCGTCTAAATTGTGAATAAATGTAGACGGCTTAGTAAAAATAATTTCCCCTGAATCTTTACGAAAAGCAATTCCGTTTACGCTATCAAAACTCCCGCCACCTTGTATGGTATTTGCCAGATTGTAAAAAATATATTCTCCTTCCCATAAAACTATTACATCTAATTCAGGAATGCATTTTAAAGCATCCTCTGCAGTAATTGTGAAATGCACCCCTCCCGCAACTGTGATAGTTTCAGGCAAGAACTGTTTTGCCTTTTTCAAGACCTTTATTACCTCGAAACGATTGTGAGAAGTAGCTGTCACTCCCAAAATATCCGGTTGCTCTTGAATTATGGTTTTTACAAGATTATCGGTAGTCAGTCCTTCAATGTGCGAATCTATTATTTTAACTTTATGCCCGCCTTTTTCTGCCTGAGCTGCAACGTATAGCAGAGAAAGGTGAGGCAAATAATCTTTTGAAACACACACCTCAGGTAAAGTACAAAGTAAAATATTCATGATTTTCGAATTTTATAATAAACCAGCTTCCATTACAAATGAATAGCATTTATTTTTCTTCATGATATTCATCTTCCGTATTAACAGCCCAAATATTGTGCTTAGATTTGATATTATTGATAATATTTTCAACAGCCGTCATCGCCGTAAGCATAGAATGATCCTGATTATTATACCTATGCATACCGTTTCTGCCTATTAAAAACAGGTTTTCAAATTTATCGACGAAGTCTCTGACCACATGAAATTGGTCATATGCCCCAAAATAAGCCGGATAAGTTTTTGGCATTCGAATAACAACTTTATCAAGCACATCTTCTTTTTCTATAATACCGATTTTAGCTAGTTCATTAATTGCGAATTCCGCAAAACTCTCATCCGTCTTATTCCACAGTTCATCTCCTTCATTGCAAAAATATTCCAATCCAATCCATATGGTATTTTTGTCTTTAACCATATAAGGACTCCAGTTATTAAATATCTGAAGCCTGCCAAGTTCTACATCTCTTTCCTGAATATAGATCCAGTTATCGGGAATAATATTATTAATGGTTTTTATTCTCGTTTTATTCTTTATTTTTAGCTTCCTTAGAAGTAAGCCAACTGTCATAAAATCACGATATATTAATCCGTTTGCCGCGTGACGAACTTCTTGTGACACGCCATTTTGAAGTGATTGTATTAATTCTTTAACAGGCATTGTTGAGAAAAAATAATCTACTGTTTTAGTTGTCGGTTCGTTAGCAGTTTTCTCTTTTACAACAGCTTCCACTATTTTATTGTCATGCTGTTTAAGACCGATCACTTTATGATTTAAATATATTTCTCCACCTTTCTTTTTAATAACTTCAGCGACTTGTTCCCACATCTGACCCGGACCCAGTTTAGGATACATAAATTGTCCAATTAAACTGGTTTCCGTATTCTTCTGCGTAACGGAAGAGTCCTTTGAAAAAACACTTTTCACAGCATGAAGAATCGCTTTACTAATAGACAAACCCTTTATTCTTTGCCTGCCCCATTCAGGTCTGATTTTATTACAAGAAATTCCCCAAACCTTTTCCGTATAGTCTTTAAAGAACGTAAGATACAACTCTTTGCCGAATCTGTTGATAAAAAAGTCTTCGAGAGATCCCTCGTTTTTTATTGGGAAAAGCCGTATTTTGGTATAGCTCAAACCTATCTTGAAAATTCGCATAAATCCAAGATTTAAAACGGTGTTGAGATTCAACGAAACAGGATAATTAAATAATTTTCTCAGAAAAAAAATTCTTGAAAGCCGGGTGCGAATTAACATTTGTGATGGAAGGATATTCCGCCACCACTGCATAACTCTGTCAGATTTGGAAAAGAATCTGTGTCCTCCTATGTCTATTCTATTCCCTTTATAATTTATTGTCTTGGAAATACCGCCAATATCTTCTGTCATCTCATAGATAATAGGTTTGATATTTGTTTTATTCAGCAGTTCATAAGCCGCGGTCAAACCTGCAGGACCTGCCCCAATTATAATAGCTGTTTTTTGATCCGACATGGCGTTCTCCCTATATCGTAACTCATGAGATATAGATAATATTTCTCATTCGGCACAATGCTTTTTTTAAATTCTTTAATTTTAACAATAGGATTTAGGGCAGAGGATATATCAAGTTCGTAATTCATGACAAGCAATATGTCTTCTTTTCTTTGTAGCGAGAGTTCCTGAGCTTTTTTAAGAATTTCTTGCGCGCTGTGGTCGCCTCTTTTGTTATTCCAGATGGTGAAAGAGCCGAACCTATTACTCTGAGTGTAATAAATTCGGCGGTTAAGATAGCCGGCTACAGCAGACGCTGAAAAATCCATATCTCCAAGCATTAACATATCGTTCATTTGTTTGTCTTTAATGAATTTTGCCACCTCTCTGCTTGCAGAAAAAGGATAAAACCAATCCACTGCGCTTGCAGCAAAACCAAAGACGAGATGGATGGATAGAATTACCACAATAAACCCGTTTTTATGTTTTTTGCAAAATCCGGCTAAACTATTAAATAGCTGCGATTTTAACTCTATATCGGGGTAATAACATGAAATCCATAAACATGCAACAAGCAAGATAAACAGGTGTCCGTGATGTCTTAATTCTCCAAAATGTATAAAATAGGAAAAAATTAAAAGCCCAACGGTCGTGGAAGAATACAAAAAAAACACTACAGATTTTCGCAAAAAAAACAGAAGAGAGAAACATAACAAGATGATAGATAAGACTACAGCCGGAATCCGAGAAGGGAGTATTGTGGAAATAATAAATTCAGTATTCATGAATTCCGGTACAGGAACAAAACTTTTCCATGGAATTGCAATTACATGTGTGATACGTCTTGTATCAATATCCATTCCCCAAATTCTTCCTCCGCTGTCAGAGGGTGGTATAAGTTGATAAACTGAACCAATAATACCAAGAATAAATATAGCGATACTGACAATAAGTTCCGTTCTTCTCGCACGCAATGATTTTCGCAGGTTCCTGTCAAGAACATATTCCATGATCAAAGCAAATCCGAAACAGACAGCAATAATTAGGCCGTAGACACTGGTTT
>DAOVHI010000017.1 GCA_030671985.1 bacterium | reverse complement strand
TTATTTTTACAGGATGAGAGATTTAAAAGGAAAAGTCTCCGTTATTATGCCTGCGTATAATGAAGGGAAAAGTATTCTTCGCAACATAGAGGAGACAGTCAAAACCTTTGATCAATTTGGCTGTGATTATGAGATCATAGTAGTTGACGACGGAAGTTCGGATAATACTTATGAAGAGGCAGTAAAGGCTCGGAATAAGCGCGCAAATGTTGCAGTGAAAAGAAACATGGTAAACAGAGGTAAAGGGCGCGCAATAAAACACGGCTTTAAATTTGCGCAGGGGGATTATGTTGTATTTCTGGATGCGGATCTTGACCTGCATCCGAGGCAGATAAAGGGGCTTTTTGATATCATGAAAAAAGAGAGCTCGGACATTGTCATAGGTTCAAAAAGGCATTCGGCGTCTATTCTTCATTATCCCAAAAGAAGAAAAATAATAAGCTATGTCTATAATTTACTTGTCAGGGCATTGTTTGCTTCTCAGATCAGGGACACTCAGACAGGTTTGAAAGTATTTAAAAGAAAGGTATTGGATTCTCTTTTTCACGTAGTACTTGTTAAGCGGTTTGCCTTTGATGTGGAGCTTCTGATGGTTGCGCATCACATTGGGTACAGGATATCAGACGCGCCTATTGAGATTAACTTTGGCAGAGAGCAAAGAATCGGGAGGATAAAAGCCGTAGATATTTTAAATACATACTGGGACACATTGGCAATATTTTACAGGATGTATCTAAGACGTTACTATATTAAAAGACTTTCTATGAAGAGTGGGTAGGATATGACAAAAACGATGCAGGTTGTAATTCTCTGTGGGGGAAAAGGTACGAGAATGGGGCACCACACAGAATTTCTCCCAAAACCTTTAATAAAAATAGGGCAAAGGCCGATTCTGTGGCACATAATGAAAGTTTATTCCTTTTATGGTTTTAATCGCTTTGTTTTATGCCTTGGATACAAAAAACAAAAGATAGAAGAATATTTTTCTCATACAAGAGGCTGGCATATTACCTTTGCAGACACCGGGCTGAGTACTAATACGGGAGGTAGGATCAAGAGAATCGAGAAATATATTGAGGGGGATAATTTTCTTGCAACATATGGTGACGGAGTAGCGGATGTCAACATAAACAAACTAATTCAGTTTCATAATAAAAACAAAAAAATAGCAACGCTTACAGCGGTAAAACCACGTTCACAGTTTGGTATTATGGATATAGGGACTAATAATACGGTTAAGGATTTTCACGAAAAACCTCTTCTTTCTCACTGGATAAATGGAGGTTTTTTTGTTTTTAATAAGCGCATATTCAAGCATTTGGAAAAAGACGATATTCTGGAAAGAAAGCCTTTTTATCAATTATCCAAAGACAAAGAACTGGTTGCTTATAAACATCACGGTTTTTGGGAGTGCATGGACACGTATAAGGATAATCTTGAGCTTAATCAGGCATGGAAGTCAGGTGACGCTCCCTGGTCATTATGGAGTTAACTTCTCTCACGAAATCTGCGGGCAAGGTTGGAATTGCAACAATTATCAGTAGGATTTTCGGCTATATCAGGGATATTCTATTGGCCTCCCTTTTTGGCACGTCAATGTTTGCCGATGTCTTTTTTGTTGCTTTTCGAATTCCAAACACGCTCAGGCACCTCATTGGAGAGAATGCTGTTAACGGGGCGTTTATACCTGTTATGAGCGACTATCTCCAGAAGCATGAAGAAAAAGAAGCATGGAATATGGCTGCCTCCATTGGGTTGTCCCTGATATGCATATTGGTAGTTTTTGTTGGTATTGGAATTATATTTGCTCCGTTTATAATGAAGATAGCTGCTCCGGGATTTGCCTATACGCCGGGAAAGATCGAGCTTGCAGCGAAGCTCCTGAGGATAATGTTTCCATATATTTTATTTATGGGCACGGCTATTCTCGTGATGAGCATGTTGAATTGTTTTAAGATCTTCTTTATTCCCGCTCTTGCGCCAAGCATTTTAAATATATGCATGATCACAGCTCTTATATGGTTCTGTCACAGAATGCAAGAACCTGTAATAGGATTAGCGATTGCGGTTGTAATAGGAGGTATTGGACAGCTTGCGATACAGCTGCCTGTTTTGATAAAAAAGGGCGGGAGATTTTTTAAAGACTTAAAACCCAGATTTAATCACCCCGCAGCAAAGACAATAGGGAAACTCTTGATCCCGATAATAATTGGCTCAGGTGTATATCATATAAACATTCTTGTTGATACACTGCTGGCATCGTTCTCTAATATAGTAGGAGAGGGTGCCGTATCAGCCTTGTACTTTGCCAACCGTTTGATACAGCTTCCTCTCGCGGTGTTTGGTATAGGTCTGGGTACCGTCATTCTGCCTTATATGGCAGGTTTTGCTTCTGAAAACAATATTAATAAACTAAGGCAAACGCTCAGCTTTTCAATAAGAATGATTATTTTCGTCACAATTCCACTAAGTGTACTATTCATGATTTTGCGGTTTCAGATTATCCAGCTGTTATTTGGATGGGGGAATTTTCAATTAGATTCTATAAAGGCAACAAGTTTTGGATTGTTATGCTATAGCTTTGGACTTGTCGCGTATTCAACTAACCAGATTATGAGGCGCGCCTTCTATGCAGTGAAGGACACAAAAACACCTCTAAAGATCGCATGTTTAAGTATGGCTATAAACATTATGCTTAATTTGGCGTTGATGTGGCCGTTGAAGCTGGGCGGACTAGCTTTAGCAACTTCAATTTCTGCCGCATGTAGTATGGCGGCGCTCTTTATTCTCTTTGATAAAAAAATAGGTCGAATAGATTGGGCAGGCATAAGGGATACGCTGTATCGTTTGTTGCCGGCTTCAGCAGTAACGGCTATAACCTGCTGGCTTACATTGAGATGGGTTATATGTATTGAAGGGAACCTGCTTACGATGCGTCTTATTCAGCTTTTTGTTCCCGCCTTTGCCGGAATTATCAGTTTTCTTATCGTATCCTATTTCTTAAAACTAAAAGAATTAAGACATCTGTTCACGCTAATAGGAAAAATCAGACAAAAACCTGTTTAGCGATTGAAGCTATTTTCTTTTTATTATATGCACGTTGCTGATAGCGGTGTATGACCTGAGAACAATATAGATATCTCCGTTTTCTGCTTCAAAACACAGCCGCTCAAAGCTTGGGCTGGCAGCAACAAGCCTGCCATACTCGGAAGGTATGGTATAGCGCAATATGGTCTCCCTAAAAGGTCGTTGTTTCGTCCTTTGCGCGAACAGTATAGATCCGCTGACCAACACCAAAAAAGTAATTACACTTATACTAATAACAGCCAGTTTCTTCATATTTCCTCCTCTTCTTTTGACATTTAATATAGCATATGGAATTTTTCCAGTCAAAGTGATACAATTTTTGCTATGGAAAAAGGAAAGATCATAGCGGTTAATAAACGTGCAAGGCATGAGTATCTTGTATTGGAAACTTTTGAGGCAGGGATCGCTCTTAACGGCAGTGAAGTAAAATCAATACGCGCGGGAGGGGTAAACATAAAAGAGGCATTCGCAAAGATTGAGAATGCAGAGCTTTTCATACACGGTATGCACATAAATCCCTATGAGCAGGCGGGCAGCTTTAATCATGATCCTCTCAGGATTCGCAAGCTTTTGCTTCATAAGCGGGAAATCAAGCGTCTTATTGGGCAGACTTCTCAGAAGGGACTTACTTTAGTGCCTCTAAGGATTTATTTTAAAGGGGGCAGGGCAAAGATAGAGATCGCTCTTGCAAAAGGCAAGAAACTATATGATAAACGCGATGCGATAAAGAAGAAGGTTATGAACAGGGAAACAGAAAAGGCTTTAAAACAGCATCGAAAAGGAATATAATAACAATAGATCATTGAAAATTTGGGGGTGATACGGCTTCGACAGGAGTAGAAGGTGCGGAAGTTGCATGTCGAGGGTGCTGGGTGGCCTCGAAAAAAACCTGGCAAAACAACTTAATTGCCGACGAACAGTTGGCTTTAGCTGCTTAAATAGCAGTTACGTCTATCTTATTCTTGCCTGTAGAGTGAGAATAGGCGCCGATTAACAGGCTGGGCAGATTATTTTGTTTGAGATAATCTGTTGAGACTTTATCAAACTAGTTTCTGTAACATCCTGTTCGCTGGAGGTTACAAGAAATGAACTTTAAAGAGCGGAATAAACATGTAGACGCTGCTGTAACTGTACTTTTGGACGCGGGTTCGACTCCCGCCATCTCCACTGGAAAAGAGCCACATCATACTAAAGTTGTATGGTGTGGTTTTTTTATATATAATGAACAAGTTCTAAAATAAGGCACAAAGTATGATAAAACGAGTTTTTATATTTGCAGCATTAATACTGAGCGCAAGTTGCAGCGCTTATTGCGCGCCGAACGTGCTCAAGAATATCAGGTATCATTCTTATCCTAATAAGACGCGAATCGTTCTTGATGCAAAAGATGCCATAACATATACAATTGAAAAAATAAGTTCGAAAAAGATTCATATCAGGCTTCATAATATAACCCCTGTAAACAAGTTCGGCAAAATAAAACATTTCCTGTTCTTCCCTATATATCCGCGCGTTACAGTTAATGATCGCATTGTTAAGAAGGTAAAATTAAAACCCGCTTATCATTCAATAGACACTGTTTTTAAGCTTAGTGCCAGAAATACTTCATATAATATATTTTATCTTAAGAATCCTGACCGCCTTGTTCTTGACTTCATAAAAGTGAGCAATAAACGAAAAATTAAGGTAATTGTTATAGATCCGGGTCACGGAGGATTTGACCCGGGAGCAGTAAGAAAATATAGAAAAGGAGTGATATTTTCGTCTAAGATCAAGGAAAAAGATATTAATCTGGATATTGCAAAACGGGTAAAAAAATATCTCAAGGGTACTGATACGAGAGTGATTTTAACCAGAGAGAGGGACAAGTTCATTTCCTTAAAGCATAGAGTAGGACTTGCTAAAAAGTATAAAGCTGATATTTTTGTGAGCATTCATGCGAACGCAGCATGGGACAAAAGAATGAGCGGCATAGAAACATATTATCCCCGAAAAACACGAGATAAGGGCGTTTCTCTTAAAAAAGAGAGCAGGAAGCTTGCAGAAAGTATCCACGAAAGTCTCATCAGACATATGCGCGCCAGGGACAGGGGCATAAAGGATGCGATGTTTTACGTACTCAGAAATGCGTATATGCCGGCTGTTCTTGTTGAAGTGGGTTTTATTTCCAATTATTATGATGCTAAACTGCTGAAAAAATCTTCATACAGAAAGAAAGTGGCGCAGGTGATCGCTCAGGGTATTCTGGAATATAAGAATGAAGTAGAAAAACAGAAGGGAGAATGAAATAGAATGTATACGGTGATGGTAACTGATTCCTTTGCTGCGGCACATAGTCTTAAATTTGCGCGAAGCAAATGCGAGAATCTTCATGGGCATAACTGGAAGGTTGAGGTATTCGTTTGCGGAAAGGGTCTTGACAAAAGCGGCATGTTGATGGACTTTGATAAACTAAAGGCAATATTAAAAGAAATCATAAGTAAACTGGATCATAAAAATCTTGATGACTTGCAGTTCCTGAGAGAAAACAGTCCATCCTCAGAAATAATTGCGGAGCATATCTTTTTAGAACTGGTTCCCAATATTCCGGAGGAGCTTTTAATGAAAGAGGTAAGAGTATGGGAAAGCGCAGATAGCTGCGCGAGCTATACTAGTGATGAGTGATGAGTGATGTAAGAGCTGTTAAGACGAAAACAATAACAGATGCAGTGGCTGAGCTTTGTATCAAGACCAATTATGAACTTCCAAGAGATGTTGTTAGTGGAATAAAAGAGGCGAAGATCAGGGAGAAATCTGAATTGGGAAAGTATTGCCTTGAGCAGATAATGCGTAATCTGCGTATAGCTAAATTGAAGAAGATCCCTGTTTGTCAGGATACAGGCATGGCAGTTGTTTTTGTGGAAATAGGCCAAAACGTTCATATAATAGGGGGCAGGCTTATTGATGCAATAAATAAAGGAGTCCGGCTTGGATATAAAAGAGGATATCTGCGCAAGTCCATTGTAGATGATCCCATATTTACACGCAAGAATACGGGAGACAATACGCCTGCGGTTATACACACAAGCATCGCATCCGGAAGTAAAATCAAGATCACTGTTGTTCCCAAGGGGTTTGGAAGTGAGAACATGAGCAGGCTGACAGTGCTTAAGCCAACTGATGGAGCAGAAGGAGTGAAAAAATTTGTTGTAGATACAGTGAGGCAGGCAGGCGCTAATCCGTGTCCGCCGATCATAGTTGGCGTCGGCGTTGGCGGAACAATTGAAAAAGCAGCAATGCTTTCAAAGCGGGCTCTTATAAGGTCACTAAACAAGTCTAATCCAAATACAAAAATAGCCGGACTGGAGAAAAAAATACTTATAGAAATAAACAAGCTTGATATTGGGCCTCAAGGCTTTGGAGGCAGCATAACCGCTTTAAGCGTAAATATAGAAACATATCCTACCCATATTGCAGGATTACCTGTTGCGGTGAATATTGGCTGTTATGTATCGAGACATGCGAGTATAACATTATGAAAAAAGAAAAAGGACTGGATACGCCTTTAACGAAAGAGGTTAGACGCGATCTGAAGGCAGGCGATAAAGTTCTTTTAAGCGGGACTATTTACACAGCTAGGGATATGGCTCATAAAAGGCTGGTAGAGGTAATTAAGAAAAAGGGTAAACCCTTTGATCTGCGTGATCAGATAATTTACTACACAGGTCCTACCCCTGCCAAAGAAGGAGAGATTATAGGTTCGTGCGGACCAACTACAAGCAGTAGAATGGATAAATATACTCCAGCATTACTTGATGCAGGACTGGGAGGAGTGGTTGGTAAGGGGCAGAGATCGGCGGAGGTTATAAGTGCTCTTCGCAAGTGTAAGTCTGTGTATTTTGCTGCAATAGGCGGAGCAGGAGCGCTTCTTTCAACAAAAGTAAAAAATGCAAAAGTTGTTGCATACGAAGACTTGGGCTGTGAGGCAATTTATAAACTGGAAGTGAGAGATTTTCCTGTTGTTGTGGCAGTTGATACGAAGGGTAGGAGTATTTATGGACGGGATTCTAAACATAGATAAACCAAAAGACTGGACATCGCACGATGTTGTAGCGAAAATAAGAAGTCATTTCAAAATAAAGAAGGTCGGTCACGCCGGAACTTTGGATCCTAACGCAACGGGCGTTTTGCTGATCTGTCTTGGAAAGGCTACTAAAAAGGCAAGTTTTTTAACAGGGCAGAACAAAACATATGAAGGAATAATTTTACTTGGAACTACAACCGATACTCAGGACATTAAGGGTAAAGTAATAAAAAAAATTAAAGTGGAGAAGATTGACACCAAATTATTATCTGATATTTTAAAAGATCTAACCGGAGACATATCTCAGATACCGCCTATGTATTCAGCCGTTCATTATAAAGGAGAGAGGCTGTACAAGCTGGCTAGAAGAGGAATAAAAGTAGATCCTGAACCGCGCAAAGTACACATTTATAGCATTGAACTATTAGGCATCAATCTCCCTGAAATATCCATTCGCGTTGCGTGTTCTAAGGGAACATATATTCGCACACTTGCTGATACAATTGGAGAAAAACTTGGCTACGGAGCTTGTCTTAAGGATTTGAGAAGAATTCAGGCTGGAGATTTTAATGTCAGGGATTCATTATCGCTCAAAGATGTATTAGTGGCTAAAGACTTGGGCAGCATTCTGGTTTAGCTATGGATATTATAAAAAAACTAGTTCCGTTAAAGCGCAGATATCCACGCGCAGTGCTGGCAATGGGGAATTTTGACGGCATGCACATTGGGCATAAGAAAATTATTGATAGAGTTATAGGGGAAGCAGGAAGAATTAATGGAACAAGTATTATTCTAACATTTACGCCGCATCCTGTTAAGGTATTGAAGCCGGAAGTAACGGATTTGTTGCTTACATCGGAAGAGCACAAGATAAAACTTATTGAAAAAACAGGTGTAGATGTCTGCGTCTCTATTGATTTTGCTTCAATTGCAAATATGAAGTCCGAAGAGTTTGTATCAGAAGTTTTGTGTAACTATATTTATGTTCGAAAAATATTTGTAGGTTTCAACTATAGATTCGGTGTCGGACAGCAGGGATGCGCAAAACTGCTAAAACAAATGGGCGAGAAAAACAATTTTAGTGTTGAGATTATAAAGCCTGTGAAAATTTCAGGCGAAGTTGTTAGCAGCACCAAAGTCCGAAAGTATATTAGGGAGGGCAATCTGGACAAGACGGCCGAATTGCTTGGACGCAGGTATTCGGTAATGGGGAGCGTATCAAAGGGTCATGGGATTTCCAGAGATATAGATTTCCCTACAGCTAATATATATTGTGATAGCGAAGCAACCCCGCCGGATGGAGTATATGCGGCATACACCATAATGCATATAAACAATAAACGCTTGGTCTGCAAAGCTGTACTGGATGCAAGAAAACAGAAGAGCAAGTTTTTTTTGGAAGTATATATCTTTGATATAAAAACAGACCTTTATGGAAAAACCATAGAGGTGTTTTTTATAGAAAAATTACGAGATAGACGCAAATTTTGTTGCAGACAGGACGCAAAAAAGCAAATAATTTGTGATGCAACCCAAGCAAGAAAGATTTTAAAAAAAGCTTTACATGCGAACACTGCTATGCTACAATCCAACGCATGAGTGCAAGTTTACAGAAAGGATTGAAAGTGGCAGTAACTGCGGATGAGAGAAAAGAAGTCATAGAAAAGTTTAGGGCGCATAAAAGCGATACCGGATCCCCTGAGGTTCAGATTGCCTTAACGACAGGAAGAATTAATAATCTAACGAGGCATTTTTTAAGTTTTAAAAAAGATCATAATTCAAGGCGCGGGCTGTTGAAGCTTGTGGGAAGACGGAGACGCTTGTTGAATTATCTTAAGAAGAAAAATGCAGAAAGGTACTTGGCGGTTATTAGTAAATTAAATCTTCGTAAATAATGGAACAAAGAAGGAGTTAGCAAATAAAGAAGTTTGCTGAAGTAAATCGGAGAATACGGGCAAAGCAGGTAAGGTTAGTTGGGTTAGACAAAGAACAGCTTGGTATCTTAGATATTGAGGATGCCTTGAGAATTGCAGAGGAAAAAGGTTTCGATCTAGTGCAGGTATCTTCTCAGTCTTCTCCGCCGGTTTGTCGTATAATGGATTATGACAAGTATAGATATGAGCAGATAAGGCGGAAAAAGGAAGCTCGTAAAAAACAGAAGACCGTAGAATTAAAGGAAATTAAATTTAGACCGAATATAGAAGAAAACGATTATCAAGTAAAGTTGAGACATGTTAAGGAATTTCTTGAAGACGGGAATAAGGCTAAAATAACACTCATGTTTCGTGGCAGAGAAATGTCTCACAAGGAGATTGGCAGGCAAATACTTGAGCGAGTTGCAGGGGATGTGTCCGGACAGGCAGATGTAGATCAGCCTATTTCTGCGCTTGGTAAGAGAATTATGGTTATGGTGTTAAGCCCAAAAGGGCATACGGGAAAAAAGCAATGAGGATTATATGCCAAAATTAAAGACACATCGTGGTGCTGCAAAGAGGTTTAAACTGACTGGAAAAGGAAAGATAAAGCGAAGGAAAGCATATGCCAGTCATATTTTGACTAAAAAAACCACAAAAAGAAAGAGAAATTTACGGAGTTCTACCCTTCTAGCTAAAGGGGATCACAAAAGGATAAAGAAGCTTTTAGGAGTATAGTATGAGTAGAGTAAAAGGAGCTGTTGCCTCCAAAAGAAGACACAAAAAATTTCTTAAAATGGCAAAGGGGTATTGGGGGAGGCGGAGCAAGAATTATAGAACTGCGAGAGAGACCGTTGAAAGAGGACTTGTTTATGCGTACAGAGATCGCAAAGTAAGAAAAAGAGATTTTAGGCGTTTATGGATTGTGCGGATAAATGCAGCGGTAAGACCGTATAAATTATCTTACAGTGCTTTTATAAATGGACTTATAAGAGCAAAAGTAGAATTAAATAGAAAGATTCTGGCTGATCTGGCAATAACAAATCCAACAGCGTTTGGGCAACTGGTAGAAGTTTCAAAAAAACATTTGGTAAAAAAATAGCACTTTATTCTATTTTTTTATTCCCGTTTTTCAATTCATCTTATTGTGCTTTTCGGAGTTAATTATGCAATATAGGTCTTCTAATGTTTTGTCTATATCTTTGTTTACCAGTGTATAATTATAATTATTGCACTCTTTGATTTCTTTTTTTGCGAGTGTAAGTCTTGCATTTATTTCTTGCTCAGAATCAGTTTTTCTCAAGTTTAATCTGCTTCTCAATGTATCAAAGGAAGGCGGCTTTATGAAAACAAAAACTCCTTTCTCATGATAAAGTTTCCTAAGTTGAGCTGCGCCTTGAACGTCTATATCTAGGAGAACATCAGAGCCGGAATTAATAGCATTTTCTATAAAAATCCTTGAAGTTCCGTAAAGGTTTTCTCCTACTTTAGCCCATTCTGCAAATACTCCTTTTTTAATATCCTTCTTAAACTTTTCCATACATACGAACACATAATCATGTCCATTGACTTCAGATTTTCGCGGTCTTCTTGTTGTAACAGATACAGCGTAGTTCATTTCGGGATATTTGATTAATAACTTTTGTCTTAAAGTGGTTTTTCCCACTCCGGAAGGACCGGATATAACAATTAATAAGCCCTTTTTAGAGGACATTTTGTATCTGCTCCTTTATTTTTTCCAGGTTATTTTTTATTGTTATAGCCTCTCTGGCAATAATTACGTCATTCGTTTTTGAGCCCAGTGTATTTATTTCTCTGTTGAGTTCCTGAACTATAAAATCTAGATTCCTTCCAGCCATTTTAGCAGAATTAACCAGACTTAAAAACTGATGTATGTGACTTTCTATTCGTGTAATCTCTTCGGAAATGTCCAAGCAATTAGTATTATATATTGGCAGTCGGGACAGAAGCTTCTCCTTATCTATTGTTCCTAACGCGCCTATATTTGCGCCCTTTAATGTTTCTTTCATGTTTTTAACTAGTTTTTCTCTGGATTTTCTAAGCACAATTGGCTGTCTGCTTTCTATTTTTTTAATGCTTCTTTTTATACTGTTTACATATTTTATTATGCTTTTTTGAAGCAGTGCGCCCTCTTTCATCCGCATCCGGCTAACGCTATTTAAAGCACGATTAATGCCCTTTTCTAAATCAGACCATACTTTCTTTTCTTTTATTTTTGTGTTTTCGGTATACATAACACCGTCAAAACGCACCAGTGTCTGAACATCTATCGCCCCTGTTAATTTAAGTTCTTTTTTTAATAACTTTAATCTGTCAGAGTAGGTTTTTGCCAGCGTCTTATTAATATGAGGAAATTGGAAATCATCAGGCTTAGTCCATTTAAGAAAAAAACTAATTCTTCCGCGAACAAGTTTTTTTTCAATTAGTTTTCTTAGTTTTATCTCGAACATTGAGAGTTCACCGGGAAGTTTTACAACAATATCGCAAAATCGGGAATTCAGGCCTTGTATCTCTATTAGGAAGTATCCAAACTCAGAACGTACTTCCGCGCTTCCAAATCCTGTCATGCTATGTAACATTTCATTACCTCACTAAGTTCTCTTAAATTTTTTTTCTAATTCGTGTTTTGTCAGCTTGATCATTGTGGGTCTTCCATGAGGACACGTGTAAGGGTTTTGCATATTGAAAAGCTGATGAAGAAGTGATTCTGCTTCTTCTTTCTGAAGTTTAGCGCCGGCCCTGATTGCAGTATGACATGCTATTAACTTTATTAATTCTTCGGTTATATCTTCTATGGTTTTAGCTTTTTCGCTCTCTATAATCTCATCCAAAACATCGGAAATCACCCGCGCAGGGTCAGCCTTTTTTAAGATTGCCGGTATTGAGTGTATACTGAAAGCGTTTTTCCCAAAAGGTTCTATCTGGAAACCAAGGGATTTAAAATAGTCTAAATATTTCTCAAGTATTAATGTCTGTCTATAGCTGAGATCAAGCGTTGCGTCAATTAAAAGTCCCTGTGATTCTATCCTGGAAAGCGAGTGAGCTTTGATCAATTTCTCATAAACGATACGTTCATGGGCAGCGTGTTGATCAATAATTACAACATATTCATCAAGCTGAGCAATTATATATGTTTCAAAAACCTGTATATATTTTGGAGAAATGCTGGTTTTGTTTGCCTTTAAGAAATCCAATTCAGATACTTGTTCGTGCGGTTTTTGTTTAGCCATATACCTGCCTATTGCTTCTTTAATTTCGTGTTCCTGTTCTGTTTTAGCAACTTCATGTTCCAGAGCGAAAAGTCCATGACTCAAATCAGAACTATTTAAAGCCTGGCTTATTGCTTCTTTAACAAGTGTATGCACAAGATTCTCTTTGAAAAATTTTACTTCATCTTTTGTTGGATGAATATTCACATCAATAGCGGCAGGCGGAGTATCTATAAAAATAAATACCACCGGAAATCTGCCTCTTGGCATCAGTGTGTGATAGGCTTCGTATATGCTGTGAGATATGGATTTATTACCGGCACAGCGTTTATTTATGAATATCAATTGGCTATTTCTGTTGGCGCGTGTTTCTTCAGGTTTGGAAACAAATCCATAGATATTTAAAAGGTCGTTTCCGCCTTGTATTGGCAGCAGATTGTTTGAAACCTGTTCTCCAAAAAGAGATGTTATCCTTTTTAAGAGATTATGAGACGGTACTATATTAATGAGTTCACGTCTATCACGAACAAGTTTAAAGTATATATCTGGCTTGACAAGAGCTTCGAATGTTACCACATTCAGGATATGTGACATTTCTGTTGATTCCGATTTCAGGAACTTGCGTCTTGGAAGTGTGTTAAAAAATAGGTCTTCAACTCTTACTGTCGTTCCATCGGCACAACCTGTTACTTGAGATTTTTCTATTCTTCCGCCAACTGTTTTTATGAGAAAACCTAAATGCTTGTCTTTGGATTTGGTTATAAGTTCCAACTTTGAAACTGAAGCTATACTGGGTAAAGCTTCGCCTCTAAACCCGAGCGTATTTATTTGAAAGATATCGTCTGCGTTTCTAATTTTGCTTGTGGAAAAACGTTCTAAAGCAAGCACAGCGTCATCAGAGTTCATGCCTATGCCGTTATCTGTTACCTCTATTAGTTTTTGCCCGCCGGCTTTGATATTTATTGTGATTCTTGTTGCTTCGGCATCTATGGAATTTTCTACAAGTTCTTTTACTACCGATGCAGGCCTTAAGACAATTTCGCCTGCTGCAATTTTGTTAGAAACATGTTCGGGAAGGATTTTAATTAAATTAAGACCCATTAATTAACCAAGTTTTTTCTCTAAGGCTCTTATTTTTCGAGAAAGCTCCTGAATGGTCTTGTGCATTTCCGGCAGACGGTGACGATATGCTTTAATCTTTTGCTCTTCTTTGAGCGGTATAGCGGGATAACCGGATACGCACATATTTGGACCGATGTCTTTAGTTGCTGCCGATTTGGCAGTTATTATTGTATTGTCGCCGATTTTTATATGTCCTGCAAGTCCGACCTGTCCTGCAATGGTGACTTTATTTCCCAATGTTGTAGATCCTGATATACCAACCTGAGCAACAATCACACAATGCTCACCAATTTCTACATTGTGTGCAATTTGAACAAGATTGTCGATTTTAGTCCCTTTGCCGATTCTCGTTCTTCCGGTTGTGGCTCTGTCAATAGTAACATTAGCTCCGATCTCCACATCGTCTTCAACAACCACTGTGCCAAGTTGTGGAACTTTCTTATGAAAAACTCCCTTTATCGGCGTAAAGCCAAATCCATCACTTCCAATCACTGCGCCGTTATGAATTATTACATTACTGCCTATTATTACCCTTTCTCTTACGCTTACGTTTGCGTGAATCAGTGTATTGTCTCCTATTTGTACATCATTGCCTAAAACAACATGTGCCTCTATAGTGATGTTCTTCCCAAGTTTAGTGTTCTTGCCTATAACAGCGGTCTTATGAATTCCCGGCAAAGGCATTTCCTTGTTTATTTGCAGATATTCCATTATCTTAACAAACCCAATATACGGATTGTCCGTACGTATTACAGGTCTCCCATTTTTATCCGCTTTTTTATCAATAATAATTGCCGAGGCTTTGGTGGTTTTCAATAGAGAACAATAACGGGCATTTGCTAAAAATGTTATGTCGCCTTTTTTTGCTTCTTTTATACCCGAAATTCCGCTTATAACCATGCCGGGATCACCTTCAACTTTTCCATCTATAAGACGGGCAATTTGTGCAAGGGTCATGTTTAATATATTGCTCATGGGCTGTATTCTACTCTTTCCTAAAGTCGTCAACAACTTCTTTTTTTATTTCAATATACGCGCCTGCATTTTTCGATTGAAATATTTGTTCTTCAGAAGTTGCAATATAAAACGGCAGGTTTTTTTGTCCAATTACAGAACTTCCCTCAAGAACAACGGTTCTTTCAACAATATTCCTGAGTTCGCGCACATTTCCGGGCCAGCCGTAATTTACGAGTGCATTCATTGCAGTATGCGAAATGCCGTCAATTCTTTTTCCAGTAGATTGAGAAAATTTCTGGATAAAAGACTGAACCAGAAGTTGAATATCTTCTTTTCTCTCAAGCAGTGATGGCAGAGTTATGTAGGAATCGGACAATTTGTTGTAGAGAGTCTTGCTAAATCCGAATTTTTTCACGGCTATAGTCAGGTTTCTGTTTGTTGCGGCAATAATCCTTACATCTACAGTTACTGTCTTTATTCCTCCCTCTCTTTCGAATATCTTCTTCTCAAGCACTTTGAGAAGTTTTTCCTGAGCTTGTTTGGACAGCACTCCGGCTTCATCAAGAAAGAGCGTTCCGTTATTAGCTAACTCAAGCCTCCCTGTCTTTTCCCCTCCAAACAGCTCGCTTTCTAATGCTTTTTCGGAAAGCGAAATGCAGTTAGCGACAATAAAAGACCC
>DAOVHI010000069.1 GCA_030671985.1 bacterium | reverse complement strand
CATCGGTAGCCAATTCAAAATAATTCATTATCAAATCATCTTTTATGGACATTATCTTTCCATACTTTTCCTTCGGAGCATCATAAACAGCAATATAATTATTAAGGCTTTTGCTCATTTTCTTTACCCCGTTTGTTCCCATAAGAATTGGAGACAAAATTGATACCTGAGATTCCTGAGAATATTTTTTTTGTATTTCTCTTCCTAATAATATGTTGAATTTTTGTTCGCTGGCACCTAATTCAATGTCAGCCTTAACCATTAGAGAGTCGTAGGCTTGGAGTATTGGATATAGAAGCTCATTCATGGATAATGGCAGCCCTTTTTCATATCGCATTCTAAATGTCTCATGCGCCATTATCTGAGCAACCGTAAACTTACCAAGAAGTTTTATTAAATCCATAACTTCCATTTTTTCAAACCATTCACTTTGCCAATGAACTTCTGTCTTTCTTTTATCAAGAACAGTGTATAGCTGATCCATGTATTCAGACGCATTCTTTCGAACTTGTTCCTTTGATAAAGAAGGTCTTGAACGATCCAGTCCCGTAGGATCACCAATTTGAGCAGTATAATCCCCTATTATCACCACTCCAATGTGTCCCATATTTTGCATTTGTCTCATCTTTCTAACAGAAACCATGTGTCCTATGTGAATATCTGCAGTAGTAGGATCTATCCCGTATTTCACTCTCAGAGGCCTCCCCAGCTTTAACTTCTTATTAAGTTCTTCCTCTGATATAATCTCTACTCCGCCCTTTTTTATTTCCTCCAGCGCCTTATTTTTTACCATTTTTCCGTCCCAATTTTGCTAGTATTGCAGGAATTTTTTCATTCCTTATTAAATCCCGATAGGTCTCTCTTTTTCTAATTAAGTAACATCTGCCGTTCTTTGCTAACACCTCTGCCGCTCTTGGTCTTGAATTATAATTAGATGACATACTAAACCCATAAGCTCCAGCGCTCAAAATCGCCAAGATATTATTCGATTCAACAAAAGGAAATCTTCTGTTCTTTGCAAAAAAATCTCCGGATTCACATACAGGACCAACTATATCAACGATCTCCGAAGATTTATCTTCATCGGATTTCACTAGAGGCAGTATATTGTGATATGCATCATATAAACTCGGTCTTGCTAAATCATTCATTGCTGCATCAACAATAATAAACTTCTTTTCTATCGATTTTTTGACAAGCAGTACCTTTGTCAATAAAACTCCCGCGTTTCCTGTTATAAATCTACCAGGTTCGAGAATCAATGAGCAATTAAGCCCTTTCAAAAACGGTTTCAAACTATCTGCAAACTCATCGGCTTTTGCAGGACTTTCCTTATCGTAAATTATTCCAAGCCCTCCTCCGATATTGATGTAATCTATCTTTATCTCATTGCTTTTTAATTTATTTATAAAATCTACGGCTTTTTTAACAGCTTCAACATAGGGCTGAACCGAGGTTATTTGCGACCCAATGTGAATGTGAATCCCTCTGAATTCCAGATTTTTATACCTATCAGCTTTCTTATATATTTCAAATGCCTCACCCAAAGGTATCCCAAACTTGTTTTCCTTTTTTCCTGTCGTTATATAAGCATGTGTCTTGGCATCGACATCGGGATTTATACGCAAACCAATTTTAGCCCGTTTATTAAGCTCTCCAGCTACCTTGTTTATCAATTCAAGCTCGGCTTGAGATTCTGAATTAAACAACAGTATATTGGATAAGAGGGCAAATTTTATTTCATCTTCTGTCTTGCCAACTCCCGCATAAACTATTTTATCAGGTTTAATTCCTGCTTTTATGGCTCGATATAATTCTCCGCCTGAAACTACGTCTGCGCCGCATCCCTGACCAGCGAGCAGTTTGCATATCGCTATGTTTGAGTTTGATTTAATAGAATAGCATATTGTGTGATTGATATAATTAAAAGCGCTATCAAGCTTAAGATAATGCTCGGTCAGGGTTTTGTAACTATATACATAGGTAGGAGTTCCGAACCTTTTGGCAATTTTCTCAAGATTTACATTCTCACAATAGAAACTTTTTCCGACATATGAAAAATCATGCATAAAAAAATCCTTTCGCACCATTAATACCTTTCTAGTATATCAACTACCATTTACACTTTCAACTGCGGAACTGCGGGTATATATCCAGCGTAAGATCCTCAAATTTCTTTTCTTTATACCTGCAATATGCGAGACCTGCTATCATTGCCGCATTGTCCGTGCAAAGTTTTAATGAAGGGGAAAACAAATTCACGCCCTTTTCTTTACAAATTTCAGAAAGTTGTTTTCGAAGTTCTGCATTAGCAGTAACTCCGCCGCCGATTAAAATCGTCTCTACATTTTTTTGTTCTGCGGCGCCGATAATTTTTTTTATCAAAACATCTATTACCGACTGTTGAAATCCTGCGCAAATATCATTAATATCCTCTGAATTTCCGGCAAAATTGCGTTCAATATGCCTGGCTACAGATGTCTTCATTCCGCTAAAACTAAAGTTGTAAATATCCTTCCCAAGAAACGCTCTTGGAAAGTTTATGGCTTTGGAACTGCCTTTTTCGGCTCTTTTTGATATTCCCGGTCCGCCCGGATAGCCCAAGTTCAGCATTTTTGCAACTTTATCCAGAGCCTCACCTGCCGCATCGTCGTAGGTTTGCCCAAGTAATACATAACTATTACAATTTTCCATATAAAATACTGCCGTATGACCGCCTGATATTATCAAACCGACAACAGGACAGATAATACTGCTTTGTTCCATAAAATTAGCATACAAGTGTGCATGTATGTGATTGACTGCTATAAGAGGGATACCTAGTGAAAAACTCAGGGCTTTGGCCGTCTCCGTACCTACGAGAAGCGCATTTGCCAATCCTGGGCTATTCGTAACCGCTACTGCATCAATTTCGGACAATTTGCAATTTGCTTTTTCCAAAGCCTCGCAAATTACATGACTAATCAGTTCAGTATGCGCTCGTGAAGCAAGCTCAGGAACCACTCCCCCAAATTTTTTATGAATATCGATTTGGGTGCTGACCACATTAGATTTAATGTGCCTTCCGTTTTCTACAATGCCTGCCGCAGTTTCGTCACAAGAAGTTTCTATTCCTAAAATTAGCAATTTATAACTCCTTGTAACAATGCGCTATTTTGATTTTAAATTTTGCCCTACTATTCTGGCAGCTTTTATTATTCTAACCGCGGATTGAAGTTGTTTATCGCCGATTAGAATGGAGTGTTTTGATTTATCTTTATTTTCGATAGATTTAATTCTTGCTTCGATTAATTTAGTTTTTTCCTCCTTTGACATCTCCAGGGTAACGTCAGGGGTAAGTCCAACTTCATCAATACAATGGCCGCTGGGAGTATAATATTTAGCGGTTGTTAATCTTATGCCGGAGCCATCGGATAGAGGAAGAACTGTTTGAACAGATCCTTTACCAAATGATTTTGTCCCTAATATAATGCCTCTATGCCAGTCCTGCATTGCACCGGCAAAAATTTCCGAAGCGCTGGCGCTTCCACCGTTTATAAGAACAACTAATGGCATATTCGTGGGATAAAGAGCTTTGTCCTGCGAGATGAATGTTACGTTCTGCCCTTCCCTTCTCCCTTTTGTAGAAACGATGAGTTTCCCTTTTGGTAAAAACATATCTGTTATTTTGACAGAGGCGTCCAATAATCCGCCTGGATTGCCCCTTACATCAATAATCAATCCATCTATTTTCTTCTCTAAAAGAGAGCTGATTTCTTCCCTAAGTTCACCGGCCGCTTTCTGATTGAAATGTACTATTCGCGCATATCCTATATTATCATCCAATACTTCGACATTTTTTATGTTCTTTATTTTTATAATTTCGCGCACAATGTCAAAGTGAAGAAGCTCTTTTTCTCCTTTTCTTGCAATTCCCATTACGACTTTTGTTCCCGTTGGCCCCCTTAATTTTTTAACGGCTTCCATAAGCGTTATTTTTTGTGTTGATTTTCCATTTATTTCGGCAATCACATCTCCTGCTTCAATCCCTGCCCGATATCCGGGAGTATCTTCAATCGGAGAAATTATAATCAATAGGCCATTTCTGATACCGATGACAATTCCTACCCCTCCAAACTCTCCTTTTGTTTCTACCTGCATTTCTTTATAAGTGTCCGGAGGCATAAACTGACTATATGAATCCAGTCCCGTTAACATTCCATTGATAGCGCCGTAGATAAGCTCTTGCGGCGTGGCTTCTCTAACATAAAAGGATTGTATAACGGTAATTACATCACCAAATAATTTAAGCTCTTGGTAAATACCTGTGTCGGTCGAGATATCCTCACTTGAAGCCTCGATAGGAAGACAACAAATAACACCGGTAATAATCACAGCTATTACCAGCATCTTCCTAATAATTGATGTTTTGATCTGATACATAAGACAACTCCTATGTATAATTATTTATCTTATTTTCTTTTTATGTCTATTCTTGCGCAGTCTTTTCTTGCGCTTATGCGTGGATATTTTATGTCTCTTTTTTTTCTTCCCGCACGGCATAAAATTTCTCCTTTCTCAAAATCAATAAATAGGCTATATTAATAGCATAAGAGCGAGTAGTGTGTCAACAAAAATGGAATTAACAGCCATGTTAAGCAGTAAGCAAAAACAAGTTTTGCTAAAAATTGCCGAAGAAACTATGAAAAAATATATCAAAACGGGCAAAATACCAGCGTTTAAAATTGATGATAAACTATTAAATGAAGAATATGGAGCTTTCGTAACTCTGCATAAAAAAGGACAATTACGCGGCTGTATAGGAAATATTATCGGCACAATACCTCTCTGGGAAACAGTCAGAAATATAGCAATTGAATCTGCGACAGATGACCCGAGATTTCCTGCCGTTACAGAGAATGAATTAGAACAAATAGATATAGAGATATCTGTTCTGACTCGTCCGAAAAAAATTAATAATATTAACGAATTTCACTTGAGAGAACACGGAGTAATAATAAAGAGAGGCTTTAATCAAGGAGTATTCCTACCACAGGTCGCTCAAGAAACGGGCTGGTCAAAAGAAGAATTCCTATCCTGTCTCTGCAGTCATAAAGCTGGACTTTCCCCGGATGCATGGAAGGATAAAGATACCGAAATCCACATCTTCAGCGCGCAGGTTTTTGGAAAGAAGTAAAAGGGGTCTATTTCGCTCATGTTTACAAATGCACTTTAAAAAACCTGTTGTTAATTATTTCTATCTCACCGGATTTTATCCTGTCTTCAAATCTTTTTTTATCCATTTTCATTAAAGCGTCTCTCTCTTGAATATTTCTAATCCTATTTCTGGACGACCTTTTATATCCAAGCTTAGCCTTTAGGGAAAAGAACTTCGTCTTTTTCTCCAAAGCAAATTTGTCATAATCAAGTTCTCTCATTAGAAATTTCCTTCAGTATATTATCAAGTTCATCAGCTGTTTTTTACTACAGGTCTGGATCTTCTCAGCCACAAATATATTTCATCTTTAATAAAACGATACTGTCCGCCAATTTTCGAGACAGGAATCTTTCCTTCCTTTATTAACTGATAAATTTTCCTCTGACTGAAACCAAGATATCTTGATACCTCAGCAATATTCATTATTTCTTTATTCATAATTTGGGATTATAACGGAAAAACTAAGCAAATACAAGAAATATTTTGCAAATACACGCAAAACATCGCAACCGCCTGCTTTAGCTGGCGGTTAAGGATCGTAGGGGCAGCCCTTGCGGTTGCCCGTCTGTCATTCCTGCAGATTTTTAGCAGGAATCTATGTAGGGGACTGGCATGCCTGTCCCTTTGTTTTCTCTGAAAGTAAAGGTCGATCAAGAAAAAAGAGATGTGTCTCTGTTCTTCTTTCGTGACGAACATGGTTTTTCATCAAGTAAATTCTTTAACTTATTTTGTAATTTTTTTTCGATATCTTTTGAAAGCGGAAGATCAATTTCTACTAAATTTTCTTCATCAATTATCCCTTTGATAATTTGTTTTTTTGAAATTTTTATTCGAGCAGGTTGTTTTCGTTTCTCTTGCGAGATGGCATTAACGGAAACAATTATGAGTTCGATTATTGATTTCAAGCAATCTGCTGACGTTTTAATCAGATCAATTAAAAATATAATTTCTAGTCCACTCTCGTGAGATTCGAGAACGAATTTATTTCCATCCTTTTCAATTAATGCATCGTCTTCATGTTGTACAGGTACAAAGGGAGCTATAAATTGATTGATTGTTTGCCATGTCTCTGGCCAACAATGGGAGCAACAACATCCAGGAGAGAGAGGAGATAATTTTAGTGAAATATAATCTTCATATTTAGATGACGTGTTCAATAAAGAGATTGCCCGATTAATACTTTTTTGCAATTTATTATCCATGATTTTCTCCCATAACATCAATCATCAAACGCTCGCTTCTACCTTAATATTACCCTACCCCAAATTATTTAAAACTTCAATAAATTTAATTTCACATCCCCCAAACCATAAAGAAGAAACTAAGTGATGAGTAATCGGTGAACAGTGATGAAAAGAGAAAAGGCTGGAAATGTCAAAAATGACTTACTACCCTATTCCTTACCCCATTCATATATTTATTACCCTATTCGTTTCCATTTTGCAGACTGTCCCTTGCCAAGACAGACAATTCGCTTTTCTTTCTGCAATTGCCTGAACACGACTCTGATCATATCTCGGCTTATTCCCGGACATAACCTTTCAATATCAGATATGGCAAACTCTCCAACTTCCTTTTCAATAGCAGTAGTGATTATCTCTGTTTTTACCCCTCTTGCAGGTTTTATGCTTCCTGCGCGTTCTTCAAATTCCTTATATGCTCTAAGCACTGTTCCAAGAAAATAATTGAACCATGGGAAAATATCATGCTTTGACTGGTGCCATTTTTGCGAACTCTTATTCAGTGATTCGTAATATGTTTCTTTTGATTGTTCGGTAATACGCTCAAGACTTATGTATTTAGTTACCTGATAATCATGCTGATAGAGAGCCAATAGTGTCAAAAGTCGGGATACTCTGCCATTACCATCTCTGAATGGATGAATGCATAAGAAATCAAACACCAAACAGGCAACGGCGTAGAGCTCAGGATACTTCAATTGATTGACGCTGTTTTCATACGTAAGGCATAGTTGTTTAATCATAGTCGAGACTTTGTCTGAGCTTATGGGTTTAAAGATAACCTCAACACGGCCATCAGGATATTTGCGGATAATAT
>DAOVHI010000073.1 GCA_030671985.1 bacterium | reverse complement strand
TGGATGAGATACACAAATACAGGCAATGGAAAAATTATTTGAAAGGCATATATGATGAGTTTAAAGAGGAGTATGCTTTTATTATCTCCGGTAGTGGTCGTCTTGATATCTATCAAAAGGGAGGAGATTCTCTTGCCGGAAGATATTTTAAATTTCACCTTTTTCCGCTTACAATTGCCGAACTAAGCAGAGAGAATAGGGATGTTGATGATTTCATAGATAATCCATTAAAGGGTTTTGATATAAACAAAAAGCAGTCCACGAAGAATATATGGAATGCTCTTTTCAATACAGGTGGTTTTCCTGAGCCTTTTACAAAAGGTTCAAAAACGTTTTTAACCAAGTGGTCCTCAAATTACTATCATCAGATTGTTCGGGAGGACATTAGGGATGTCTCGGATATAAGAAGAATTAACTCTGTAGATTTGTTATTCTCTTTGCTTTCGTCAAAAGTCGGAAGTCCTTTGTCTATTAATAATCTCGCGCAGGATATTCAGACAGCATTTGACAGTGTAAAAAACTGGCTGGTGCTATTTGAATCTTTCTATCTTATTTTTAGGATATCGCCATGGACAAAAAAAGTAAGCAGAGCGATTTCAAAGGAGAAAAAGCTTTATCTTTTTAATTATACCGAGATTCGGGATAAAGGAAGTATGTTTGAAAACATGGTTGCCCTTGAGTTGTTTAGGGCTATAAATAACTGGAATGATTATGGATTTGGAAGGTTTACTCTGCATTTTATACGGAATAAAGAAAAGGAAGAGGTTGATTTTCTTATAGCGAATAAGAATGATCCTGTCTTACTTGTGGAAACGAAATTCTCAGATGAAGCGGTCTCAAAAAGTTTGCTGAATTTTCAAAATATTTTAGACGTTCCTGCAGTCCAACTTGTTAATAGTGAGAATACTTACAGATATTTTAAGAATGGCAAGAACAATGTATTGATTATAACCGCTCATCAATGGTTATCTTCTCTTCCTTAATCTTAATTGGCAAAACAGATGTATATGTAGTAGGAGCTCGCTAAAATGAAAAAACTCTACCTAATAATTTTATTACCGCTGGCTTTTGCAATAATTATAGGGGAGTGGCAGTTAGCTAACTCTTATATAAGATGTCACTACTTGGCGCACTATAAGATAAAGTTGCTTGAGAAAACGACAGCTATCACCAAACAAATGCACGAAATACCGATTATACATCCTAAAGATATTCCTGACTTTCTTAAGAGGAATACGCCTTCAGGGGGACCGTGGGTAAAAATACCGCTTAACATGTGTGACGGAGGACACAGTGATGAAACTCATCATTACGGCTATAGCGGAATGATCAATGATCTGCGTTCGGCAGGCTTCAAGCCTATCGGAGTTGTAAATACCAACAATCGTCATCCGTACGAGATTGTCGCTATGTTAAATTTTTATCAGAGATTTGTTGAATTATGGCAGTTTAATTATAACCGATGGATTCGACCGGAAAATCTAGTTTTGGCTTTTAATTCATTGGAAAAAACGAAAGTTTCGCAGATTGCTTTTCCCGGGAACATTAAGCCTGATTTGTTAAATAGCAGGGTGCGTCCACTTTCCAGTTATATTAGTGCCAATAAACTTGTGGTGATAATGTTAATAATATTATCACTTTTTATATTGGATTTAGCTAAATGTAAACGAGCTTCCTGTGGTAAATGTCATATATTTATTGAAATATTCAGCATTTTTATTATCGTATTTATATTCATGACTCTGAGGGATGGGCGGTCTTTTCAGAGATCAGTGGATTTAATAGTCCCCGGGGTGGTAATTCTCTACTGTCTTTTGTCAAACAGCAGGCTCAATTTGTCATTTCGCGAGATGGGATTTATTCCAAACTTATGGAAGGCTCCTTTAATATATAATGGGATCGTAACGGTTTTAGGAATTGGTTTGATGGTAATCATAGCTGTATCACGTGGAAGTCTGTCTAATTTGAACTCAAGTATAATACTTAAACTAGTGGGCAGTATCGTCGGAGCTTCATTTCAGCAATTTTTAATTCAGTCTTTCTGGAGCAGGCGAATTAAGATGCTGATAAATAATGAACAGTTTATAGCCGTAATCACGGCGATAATGTTTTCTCTAATTCATTTGCCTAATTTTTCCCTAATGATCGCTACCTTGATTTTTGGCTATTTCTGGACACTTTCTTTCTGTAGACACAGAAATCTGTATCTTATCGTAGCGTCTCATGGATTATTAGTCATTGGATTAAGGTATCTGGTGGAAGACCCGTTGGTACTCAGCTTGAGGGTCGGTCCAAATTTTCTTTGGTAAAACGGACGCATATAAGATAAAATGAGAAAAACTTAGGAGAAAGGCATTATGCTGGAACTGGTTTTAGTAACGGGAGGGGCGGGCTTTATTGGTTCGCATATTGTTGATGAACTGATAGTGAAAGGTTACGGAGTTAGAGTGCTGGATAATCTTGATCCTCAGGTACACGGAGATAATGCAGGTGTCCCTGAATATCTCAATAAAGAAGCGGAATTTGTAAAAGGGGATGTTCGGAATACGGAGGATGTCAGAAAAGCAATAGATGGTGTTGAGATAATTTTTCATGAGGCTGCCGCTGTCGGCGTAGGGCAGTCAATGTATGAAATTAAAAAATATATGGATGTTAATACACTCGGCACAGCTAATTTGCTTGAGGCTGTAATAAAACGTAAAGACAAAATCAAGAAGCTCATAGTGGCGTCTTCCATGTCAATATACGGAGAGGGAGAGTATGCGTGTTCTAAATGCGACAAAATATCACCAAAATTGAGACCTGTTGCTCAGTTAAAAAAAAGGCAGTGGGAAATGAAATGCGATATCTGCGGTGAAGATGCCAAACCAATTCCCACTAACGAAGAAAAACCATTAAATTCTACATCTATTTATGCGATATCAAAAAAAGATCAGGAAGAGATGTGCTTATGCATTGGCAGAGCGTACAACATACCGACCGTTGCGTTGAGATACTTCAATACATATGGTCCAAGACAGGCATTATCCAATCCGTATACAGGAGTTGCGGCTATTTTCTCATCAAGGCTTCTTAATAATCATACTCCGATAATATATGAAGACGGTCTTCAGAGCAGGGATTTTGTGCATGTATGTGATATTGTGCAGGCGAATATGCTTGCAATGGAATGCGATGAAGCCAATTACGAAATGTTTAACGTGGGAACAGGAAGAAGGCTGTCTATTCTGGATATAGCGAATGCGCTTATAAACAGGCTGAATTTTAAAGAAAAAAAGACTGAAATTACTTATCAGTTCAGAGAAGGTGATATTCGTCACTGCTACGCTGACATTTCTAAAATAAGAGAAAAACTTGGATATTCTCCGAAGCATAAATTTGAGGATGGAATTGACGAACTTGTAAACTGGGTAAAAGAACAGCATGCAGAGGATAAGGTTGAACAGGCAAGAATAGAATTAGAAAACAGAGGATTAACAAAATGAAAGTATTAATAACAGGAGGCTGTGGTTTTATTGGTTCGCACTTGGCTGAAAAATTACTTAGCATCGGACATGAGGTTTACGTAATAGATGACTTGTCAACAGGTAGCATTGATAATATAAAGCACTTTCGTGCAAATTCAAAATTTCATCTTAATATTGACACAGTCACAAATAAGAAGTTGCTTAGTTCAATAGTGGACAAAGTGGATCTGATATATCATCTGGCAGCTGCGGTCGGAGTGCAGCTGGTCGTAAAGCATCCTGTTAGGACAATTGAAACCAATGTGCATGGGACAGAGGCAGTATTGGAAGAGGCATTAAGAGGAAATAAAAAAGTGTTGATTGCATCAACATCAGAGGTGTATGGAAAAAGCAAAAAAATACCATATAACGAAAATCATAACCTATTAATTGGTTCTCCAACATTTGGAAGATGGGGTTATGCGTGTTCCAAGGCGCTGGACGAATTTTTGGCAATGGCGTATTGGAAGGAAAAGAAACTGCCGATTGTAATCACCAGATTCTTCAATACAATTGGACCAAGGCAAACAGGGCAATACGGAATGGTTGTTCCCACATTCACAAAACAAGCTTTATCAGGAAAGCCGATAACAGTATATGGGGATGGTAAGCAGTCGCGTTGTTTTACATATGTTGGAGACGTAATCAACGCGATAATTGCCTTAATGGAAAATGATAAGGCGGTCGGTGAAATATTCAACATTGGAAGTACGGAAGAGATAAGCATAGAAAATCTGGCAAAGAAAATAAAACAGTTGGCAAACAGTTCTTCGAAAATAGTTCATATTCCCTATGATCAGGCTTATGAACATGGTTTTGAAGATATGCGCAGAAGAATACCGGATATATCCAAATTATCCAGAACGCTTTCTGAAATGGGTGACTTTCCAAAACATGGATTGGATGAGACATTGAAGTTGATAATAAAAATTTTTTAATTAAAACGGGTGATGTTATGAAGGGAATAATCTTGTCAGGCGGGACAGGTACAAGGCTTTATCCTTTGACGAAGGTTATTAATAAACATCTCTTGCCTGTCGGGAAAAAGCCCCTTATTCATTACGCAGTTGAACAGCTGGTTAATGCCAATATTACGGAAATCTTAATAGTTACGGGCGTTGATCACATGGGGGACATGGTTAATGCGCTTGGCAGTGGAAAGGAGTTTGGATGTGAATTCACATATAAGGTTCAGGATGAAGCCGGAGGAATTGCGCAGGCAGTTGGGCTTGGAGAAAAATTCTCAGAGGGGGATAAAATTATTGCAATATTGGGAGATAATCTGTTTGGGGAGGACTTAGGTGTTTACATAGACGAATACAGAAAACAGAAGACAGGTGCGAAGATATTGCTAAAAGAGGTAGAGAATCCGGTGCGATTTGGCGTAGCGGAGATTGTGGATAATAAGATTAAGGGAATTGAGGAAAAACCCAAAAAGCCCAAGAGCAATTATGTAGTAACGGGAGTGTATATGTACGATAGAAAAGCGTTTGAGATAATCAAGGGATTAATACCATCTGCCAGGGGAGAGCTTGAGATCACGGACGTAAATAACAAATATGTAGAACAGGGAGATACGACATATCATATTTTAAAAGAATGGTGGATAGATGCCGGTACTTTCGAATCACTAAAAATGGCTAATAAACTAATTGAAAAAAAGAAGTGTAAGCATTGAAGATATTGTTAACAGGTTCAAGCGGCATGCTTGCGAAAGAATTTGTTTCTGAATGCAGAAACAGGAAAGATTATACAATTATTGCTCCTGAGGAAGAAGAGTGCGATATAACGGATATCTCTTCTATCAGAAACGCAGTGAATAGCATTAATCCTCAGGTGCTGATAAATTGCGCCGCATATACTGATGTTGATGCATGTGAAGCGAACCATGAAAAAGCGTTCGAGATTAATGGCGAAGCGCTGAAAAATCTCATGCAGGTCTGCAAAGAAAATGACATACTGCTTGTGCACTTCTCTACGGATTTTGTATTTGACGGCAAGAAGGAATCTCCATATACGGAAGAAGATAAACCGAGTCCTCTCAGCATATATGGAGCATCGAAACTTTTAGGAGAGCAGTATCTGTTAAATTCGGATACCAGATTCTTTTTGATAAGAACTTCATGGATGTATGGAAATGGAGGGAATAACTTTGTGAAAGCTGTTATAAACAAGACATTTAATCAGTCTGAAATCCGTATCGTAGATGATCAGATCGGGAATCCTACTTGGGTTAAAGATATTGTTGATACGAGCCTGCGATTACTTGGGACGGAAGAGTATGGGATATATAACTATTCAAATGAAGGTGACTGCAGTTGGTACGAGTTTGCCTGTGAAATTATAAAGATTCTTCAGAATTCGAAAAACAAGTTTCGTAACACAAAGGTAATTCCGATTAAAAGCGCGCAATTAAAAAGAGCGGCAAAGAGGCCTGCATATTCCGCGTTAAGCAAGTGTAAAATTGAGGCTGCTATTGGTATTAAAACTCCACACTGGAAGGAAAGTTTGGAGAGATTCTTAATTGGAGGGAACAGATGATGATCAATGGTGTTAAAGTAAAAAAACTAAAGGCAATTCCTGACGAACGCGGACATATTATGGAGATATTCCGTGAGGATGACGAAATTTTTGAAAAGTTTGGACAGGTCTACATAACTACTGCTTATCCCGGTGTTGTCAAAGCTTGGCATTATCATAAAAAACAGACGGATAATTTTGCATGCGTCAAAGGGATGATGAAAATAGTTCTCCATGACGGCAGAACCGATTCTTCTACAAAGGGAGAAATTAATGAATTTTTTATAGGCGAGCACAATAACCTGCTTATACAAATCCCCAAAATGGTAACGCATGGTTTTAAATGCATAAGTGAATGCGAGGCTATAATAGTTAACTGTCCTACAGAATGTTACAATAATAAAAATCCCGATGAATACAGAATGGATCCGCATAAAAGCAATATTCCATACGATTGGAGCAGGAAAAACGGCTGATGAAAATGAATCTATTAGTTACAGGCGGATGTGGTTTTATAGGGTCTAATTTTATACGATACGAGTTAGAGAAACATAGCTCTATAAACATTGTAAATTTGGATAAGTTGACATATGCCGGAAATTTAGAAAATCTTCTGGATGTTCAAAAAAAGCATGAGAATAGATATACATTCGTTAAGGGAGATATCTTAGACGCAGAATTAATCAGGCGGATTATTACAGAAAACAAGATTGATATAATTATTAATTTTGCTGCTGAATCACATGTGGACAAAAGCATCATAAATTCCTCCGAATTTATGAGAACCAATATACTTGGGGTGCAGACTCTTCTTGATGCCGCAAAACAAGTTGGCATTAAGCGTTTCATACAAATTTCAACAGATGAAGTATACGGAGATCTTCCTGATGATGGTTATTTTACGGAAGAAACGCCGCTTGCGCCCAACAGCCCCTATGCCGCAAGCAAAGCATCCGCCGACATGCTTGTTCGGGCTTATTATCATACCTATCAATTGCCTGTCATAATTACACGATGCTCAAATAATTACGGTCCGTATCAATTTCCCGAGAAACTAATTCCATTAATGATTGCAAATGCTCTTCAGTCTAAGACGCTGCCTATTTATGGAGATGGAACAAATGTAAGAGATTGGATTCA
>DAOVHI010000047.1 GCA_030671985.1 bacterium | reverse complement strand
CTCCGCCATAGCGCTATCCCATTTTATCGATACGCTTTTGAATTTTTTCTCAACTTCTCCTTTATAAATCTTTACTTTATCCTTGGTTAGTACACCTATTTCTCCATCTTTCAAATATACTACTCGTCTGGAATAATTCAGAAAGGCAGGAACATCTGAACCTATAAAGTTCTCGCCGCTTCCCAGACCAATAATTAAAGGACTTTTAGAACGGGCAACGACTATCTTATCAGGCTCGTCTTCGCTAATTACAGCTAATGCATAAGAGCCGTTTATTTTGCTCAAAGTAATTCTTAACGATTCAAGTAATCCTTCGCTTATGTTGTCCTCTATTAGATGAGCTATTACCTCCGTATCGGTTTCGGATTCAAACTTATGCCCTTCTGAGACGAGCTGGGTTTTAAGCTTAAGATAGTTTTCTATGATCCCGTTATGAACCACTACCAGGCGTTTATTGCAATCGGTGTGCGGATGAGCATTCTCTTCGGACGGTTTTCCATGAGTCGCCCATCTGGTATGACCTAATGCTATATTTCCTGACAAATTCTTTTTACAAATCTTTTTTTCTAACTTGTTTATCTTTCCTTCTGCTCGAAATCTTTTTAGAGCACCACCCTCCAGGACAGCAATACCTGATGAATCATAGCCGCGATATTCCAGCTTATTCAAACCTTCAATAATCACCGGAACTGCTTTACGAAAACCTATATATCCTATAATTCCGCACATAATTTATGGATATAGCCCTCTTATTTTTACAGCCTCTGCCACTCTGCCTACAGCAAGCATATATGAGGCCATTCTCATATCAACATTCTCTTTTTCCGATATCGCCAAAACATCGTAAAACGCCTTTGTTATAATATCTCTCAGCTTGAGATTAACTTCCCTCTTACTCCAGAAATAACTCTGTAGCCCCTGCACCCATTCAAAATATGAAACAGTTACTCCTCCTGCATTTGCCAGAATGTCAGGAACTACACATATATTTTTTTGTCTTAGAATATTGTCTGCCCCGGGAGTTACCGGACCATTTGCAGCCTCAATAATAATCTTCGCTTTAATCTTTTCAGCATTATCCTCTCTTATCTGTCCTTCCAAAGCAGCAGGTATCAAAACATCGCATTCTAACTCAAGGAGATCCTTGTTCTCTACACTGTCTGCGTCCTTATATTTAATCACACTGCCTGTGTCAGCCCAATGCTTGCTAAGCTTTGTTATATCCAATCCATGAGGATTACAGATGCTTCCATAAACATCCCCAACACCTACAATTTTGCAGCCCTCTTTATAAAGAAGTTCAGCAGTTGCTTTTCCAACATTTCCATAGCCCTGAATAACGACAGACGTGTGCTCTATATCCATATTAAAATGTTTAAGTGTATTTAACGTTGTGTACATGACGCCTCTTCCTGTCGCTTCTTCCCTTCCCTGAGAACCGCCTATGGATATTGGTTTTCCTGTTACCACGCCGGGAACAACATAACCCTTATCCATGCTGTATGTATCCATAATCCACGCCATGACCTGAGGATTTGTATTCATGTCAGGAGCAGGAATATCTTTCTCAGGACCTATTATCGTTATTATTTCCGAGGTGTATCTTCTTGCAAGTTTTTCTATTTCTCCTATTGACATCTTAGCCGGATCACAGATGACTCCGCCTTTTGCTCCGCCGTATGGGATACCGACAACGGCGCACTTCCATGTCATAAGCATTGCTAATGCTTTGACTTCATCCAAAGTTACGTCAGGATGAAATCTAATTCCGCCTTTAGACGGTCCGCGATGTATATTGTGCTGAACCCTGTAACCTGTAAACACCTCAAAACCACCATTATCCAATTTTACAGGAATAGAAACCGTTAACTCTCTCACACATTTACTTAGTCTTTTATGCGCTACTTCGTCCAGATTTATTTTTTTCGATACATTGTCAAAAAGTTCTAACGCGTTGTGCCACAGATTAAACGCCATCACCTACCTCCATTAGTTATTATTCTATTGCGCTTCTTCCTCTTTCTCTCGTTCTAACACGTATTACGTCTTCAACAGGAAGTACAAATATCTTTCCTGCACCAATCTGTCCTGTTCCTGCAAGCTTTTGTATTACATCAATTATATCCTCAACTCTTTCTTCCTCAGTAACAATCTCTATCTTTACTTTCGGCAGGAAATTGATAGATTCATTATTTTTAACGTTTTTTAGATGCCCTTTTTGTTTCCCACAACCGCTTACCTCAGTAATTGTCATTCCATCAACAGTTATTTCTTTGAAACCTTCTTTTATCTCTTTTAATTTAAACGGCTGAACGATACACTCAATTTTCTTTAACATAATTACTTTCTCCCTTTTTCATTCTTGCGTATAATATCAAACTCCTGATTAATATCAAAACAATCTTCGAGATTTTTAGGACAATTTTTCTCTTAACATTTTATTCACAAGCTGAGGGTTTGCTTTGCCCTTTGTCTCTCTCATAATTTGACCTACGAGAAAACCTAATGCCTTCTGTTTTCCTGCCCTAAAATCACTAACCGGTTTTGGATTTTGTTTAATAATCTTATCAATTATCGAAACCAGTTCTCCCTCGTCTGAAAGCTGAACAAGTCCTTTTCCCGACACAATCTGTTTTGCGTCTTGCCCGGTACATACCATATCCAGAAAAACGTCTTTAGCAATCTTCCCGCTCACTGTTCCATTCTCAATTAAATCAAGCAGTCCTCCTAATTGTTCCGGAGACACATTAAGATTATTAATATTAATCTTTTTATCCTTAAGAACCGCCAAAACATCGCCTGTTATCCAGTTTGCAATCATTTTACAATTTGGAAAATATTTTGAACACTCTTCAAAATAATCCGCAACATTTTTATCTATTGTAAGCACTTCAACGTCATAATCAGAAAGCCCATACTCGTTTTTCAATCTACCTCTACGCGCTTGAGGAAGTTCAGGGAGACTTCGTCTCGTTTTACTCATCCATTCTTCGTCAATAATAATATTCACCAGATCAGGCTCAGGGAAATATCTATAATCATGGGCATCCTCTTTGCTCCTCATAGATTCCGTTCTGTTAAGGTTAGCATTCCATAGTAGTGTTTCCTGAATTATCTTTTCTCCTTTACCAAGCAGGTTTTTCTGACGTACGATCTCATATTCAAGAGCTTTCTGAACTCCCTTAAACGAGTTCATATTCTTTAGTTCTGTCTTTGTGCCAAGTTTAGTCTCCCCTACCGGCCTTAGTGAAATATTTGCGTCACAGCGAAGACTGCCTTCTTCCATATTGCAGTCGGAAATCTCCAGATATTCCAGTATTTGTTTTAAAGATACTAGATATTGATACGCTTCCGCAGGAGAGTTTATATCAGGATCTGAGACAATCTCAAGTAATGGCACACCGGCTCTATTTAAATCAACTCTGCTTCTTGAATTTTCAGAATGAATTAGTTTTCCGGCATCTTCTTCCATGTGAACTCTGGTTATGCGTATCTTTTTCGCCTTCTCATCGATCTCAATCTGAATCCAGCCATTTTCTCCAACAGGTATATCATACTGCGATATCTGATACCCCTTTGGAAGATCAGGATAAAAATAGTTCTTTCTATGAAATATGCATTTCTCAACAACTTTACAATTAGTTGCTAATGCTGTTTTAATAGCGCACTGAACTACTTCTTTATTCAAAACAGGAAGCACGCCCGGAAGCCCCAGACAAACAGGACATGTTTGAGTGTTTGGAGAGGCGCCGAAATTCGTACTGCATCCGCAGAATATTTTAGTTTTTGTTGAAAGCTGAACATGAACTTCCAGCCCAATCACCGTTTCGTAATTCATAACGCCTTTTTCCTATGAAAATTTGTGCTTTGCTCAAAGGCATGCGCAGCCTGTAAAATCCTTCCTTCATCAAAATAGTTACCTATGAGCTGCAAACCTATTGGCAGTCCATTTTTACTGACCCCGCATGGAATAGAGATAGCAGGCAAACCTGCTAAATTAGTTGGTATTGTAAATATATCGGATAGATACATTTGCAGAGGGTCATCTATTTTTTCCCCCATCTTAAACGCAGGAGTAGGAGATGTTGGAGTAACTAAGAGATCAAATTTCTTAAAGGCATTATCAAAGTCCTGTTTGATAAGGGTCCTTACTTTCTGCGCTTTTAAGTAATAAGCGTCGTAATAACCTGAACTTAATGTGTGAGTTCCAAGCATTATTCTGCGTTTTACTTCCATGCCAAAACCCTCTTTTTTTGTATTCTCATACATACCCAATAAACCTTTATCAGCACTCTCCATTTTTGCCCTGTATCCATACTTAACTCCGTCATATCTCGCCAGATTTGAGCTCGCCTCTGCAGGAGCAATAATATAATATGTCGCAACAGCGTACTCGGTATGAGGCAGAGATACCTCTTCAATATTAGCTCCAAGACTTTCTAATTTTTCGATTGCCCTTTTCACAGACAATTCTACATCTTTATCAATCCCGTCTATAAAATACTCCTTTGGAACTCCAATTTTAATATCCTTGATGTCCTTATTGAGAAAGCTCATATAATCCGGCGAAGTCATACGTAATGATGTTGAATCAATAGGATCATACCCGCTTATTACTTCAAGAAGCGCAGCACAGTCCTGAACATCTTTGGTCAAAGGGCCTATTTGATCAAGAGACGAGGCAAAAGCTACAAGCCCATACCTTGACACTCTGCCATAAGTGGGCTTCATACCAACTATACCGCAATGCGATGCAGGCTGGCGAATAGAACCACCGGTATCAGAACCAATAGACAAAATTGCCTGATCAGACGCAACTGCTGCCGCAGATCCTCCGCTGGAACCGCCGGGAATAAAATTTGTATTCCACGGATTTCCGGTAACTTTAAAATAAGAAGTTTCCGTAGACGAACCCATAGCAAATTCATCCATGTTTGTTTTGCCCAGAAATACCAACCCGTTCTCTCTCAACTTGTTTATTACCGTGGCATTATATGGAGACACAAAATTACCGAGCATTTTAGACCCGCATGTAGTCAAAACGCCCTTAATACACATGTTGTCTTTTATTGCAATCGGAATCCCTGTTAACTGCCCAATATCCCTTTTCTCCTTTATCCTTTTATCAGCTTTCTTTGCCTGTTCAATGGCTATGTCTTTTGTTAGGGTAATATACGCCCCAATCTCTCCATCGGTTTTCTCTATGTGACCGTACAATTTTTTGGTAAGTTCCTCAGAACTCACCTCTCTACCGATAAGCAGTTTGGCAAGTTCATGAGCTGAGAGTGTATGTAATTTCATATCCATCTACCCTATTGATTGTAGACACATTATTGTAAACTTATTTCTTTAAAATACAATCTGCATTTACTTTTCCCAGAACGCTGGCGTAAAGATCACGAGGACTGTATAGAGTTCCAATCGCCCGAGGAGCATCAGCAGGCTCAGGAAAAGCTGGCCAAGCTGTGGTATCGCCGCATAGTTTTTTGTCGCCCCAACACCACTAAGACCTGGGCCAATATTCCCGAGACAGGCGATCGTACTGGTAACCGCAGTAGCCAGGTCTGGGGTAAAGGCAGTCATGATTAACGAACTTGCAGCGAACACGATGACAAATATTAGCAAAAATACGCAGATATTTAAGACGGTCTTGTCCTTGAGATACTTCCCGTCAATCTTGACGTGCTTCACCGTCTCAGGACGCATGTAAAGTTGAATTTCCCTGAAGAGAGCCTTGATTGCCACGAATATCCTGATATTCTTGATTCCACCACCCGTAGAACCTGCACAACCACCAACGAACATGAGAAGAACCAGCAGTATCCTGGATGTCCCCGGCCATAGATCAAAGTCTTTGGTGCAGAAACCTGTTGTTGTCATGATTGAAGTACCTTGGAAGAAAGCCGACCTCAGTGATTCTGTAAAGCTTTCATAAATGTTTCCCCAGATATTGAACGTCAGGATCAAACAGGCTGTGAGCCAGAAAAAGATGTAAAAGCGAAATTCCGAATTTTTGAAGTACTCAAACGGCTTACCGCTGAGAAGTTTCAGATGCAGAACGAAGTTTGTCCCGGCAATGAACATGAAGACGATAATCACGATATCCAGATAGACACTGTCATATGCTCCAATGCTGGCGCTTCTCGTGGAGAACCCTCCTGTGGCCATTGTCGCACAGGTATGACACCATGAGTCAAACCACGACATTCCTCCGAATCTAAGCATCACAGTTTCGATTAAGCAGAACAGAACGTATGCACCCCATAGAAGCTTGGCTGTAGCAGTGATACGCGGTGTGAGTCGATCCTTGGAAGGACCAGGAACTTCTGCGCGATAGATTTGCATCCCTGCAACCTTGAGAAACGGTAGTATTGCCACGCACAGCACCAATACGCCCATACCCCCGAAAAATTGCGTCATTGCTCTCCAGAAGAGTATTCCTCTTGGAACTGATTCAAGATCTAATAACACGGAGGCTCCGGTTGTTGTGAACCCTGACATTGTCTCAAAGATTGCGGGTATTGGCTCACTAATAACACTCGAGAATATATATGGTAGAGCACCGAAAATAGCCGCTGTGAGCCATCCGAATGTAGCAATGCCGAAACCGTCGCGCCGTGAAAGCTCTATACTGCCTCGTGTTAACAGCCAGATGATTGCTGCGGTCATAATTGTAATCCAGCAGCTGATTCCGATACCATATTTTACTGACAGAGAATCATCTACGCCAAAAGAGATCATCAAGCTCAGTCCCATAGCTATACCTATGATACCAAGCAGATAAGAAATAATGTGAGATACTGCCCGTATATTCACATTTATCCTTTCATTTGAATATCGATTTAAGCTTATTCACCATGCCTGGCAGACAATAGACAGCAAGACGATCATTTTCCCTGAGAACAAATTCACCGGTTGGAATAAATGCCTCATTGCCGCGTTGAATGGCTGCAATGATCATCCCTCTGGGAAGATTTGTTTCGCTGAGACGCATATTGACCTTTTTGCTTCCGGCTTTAATCGCTATTTCCAGCAATTCTCCGGAAATCCGATGAAAAAGTCCGACGTCCACAATATTTTCACCGTGGACAAACTGGAGTATTGTCCTTATCAGAGCAAGATATGGATTGATGATGCAGTCAATAAGTCTAAGTTTGTCAATAATGGGGATATATTCCTGTTTATCTATACGAGCAACAGTAAACCCTGCCCCGAGTTGCTTGGCCTGTATACAGCTTACAATATTCATCTCTTCATCTCCTGTGACAGCGACAAAGGCGGTCTCAATATCTGTTCCAAGTTCCTTAAACATTGCACGTTTGGAGGCATCAGCATTGATTACGAGACATTTATTGAGTAGTTCTGATGCGTATTCTGCCTGGACGCGGTCATTTTCAATTAGAACGGTCTTTATGGATGTTTCTTCGAGGAGTTCGGCGAGCGATAATCCTAAGTCGCTACCGCCGGCAATGATTACTTTTCGCAAATTCTGCCGCTGTTCGCCCATGACCCAGTTGAGAAAAGAAGCAGTATCGTCTGGAGTGAGAACCACGTACACATCATCACCTTCACTGAAACATGACTTACCTCCAGGAATTTCCAATTTATCATCGTGGACGAGACCGATAAAGCGGACATTGAGAAACCTTTCATCTTCTTTGAATTGTTCCAGAGACTTGTTGAGTAGGGGACTGGTGGACGGCAACTTGAAACCGATGGCTGCAATCCTACCTCCAAGTAGATTAGTTACCTCAATCGCCCCCGGAAGACAAAGGACATTGAGAATCTCCTGTGCACACTCTTCGTTGTGGTTCACGGCACGGTCTATTCCGAGTCTTTCAAGATTGACAAGTGGAGAATTAATGTAACTCATATCTGAGATACGGGCGATGGTGCGACACACGCCTGCGCAGCGAGCATAATGACAGGCCAGGAAATTAACCTCATCTTTTGATGTGACAGCAACAACGACATCGGCTTTCGCAACCTCAGCCTTTTCAAGGATATCTGGCGCAGAGCCGTTACCTTCCACGAGCAAGACGTCTACTTCTGAATCAATATTGGTGAGAGCATTGGCATTGTTATCTATCATGACTACATCATGCCCCATACTGCATAGCTTATTCGCCAGATTCTTTCCAGTCCTCCCTGCACCTATGATCAATAGTCTCATATCTACCCTTTCCTCCAAATGAATGAGAAGAAGCCTCTAATATATACAACTACTCCTGTTAGAAATAACACAACACAAATCACCTGAGATATTGTTAATCCCAATAAAATCTGTGGATTATCTGCCCGCAGAAATTCGATAAAAAATCTTGATACAGAATATAGAATCAAATACAGATATAAGATTTGTCCGTCAAACTTCTTCCAGTTTTTAAATAACAAGAGTATTGCAAATATCAAAAAATTTGTATAAACGGAATACAACTGCGTTGGATGAATATGAATACCAGGATACGCACCCCCCGCTATGCTTCCTACTGGAAATATCATTCCCCATGGAAGATTTGTCGGCTTTCCAAAACAGCACCCATTAAGAAAACATCCGATCCTTCCTATTGCCTGACCTAACGCGAGATATGGAATTAGATGATCACAGGTTTTCAAAACAGGCATTTTATGCCTTTTTAAAAACACCCAGCCGCAAACAAATGCTGTAATAAATCCCCCATAAAAAATCAGCCCGCCTTTCCAAATCATTACTATTTCAAGAAGATTTGCTCTGTAATATTCTATTTCTGTAAGAACATACAATAATCTCGCTCCAACTATACCTAAAATTAAAAGAACTAATCCGATATCCATAATTTTCTCATCATTACCTGCCCCTACAATTGAGCGGCTTGCAAGATATATAGATATAAGAAAGGCAATAGCAACCATCAGTCCGTATGAATAAATAGCAACCGAACCGATTTTAAACAGTATTGAATGCATAAATCATCTCTTACTTCTTAAAATATTCAACATAAATATTCCCGCTCCAACACATATTGCAGAATCCCCGATATTAAACACAGGCCAAATATGAAAATCCAAAAAATCGATAACCTGTCCTATTCTTATTCTATCCAGCATATTACTAAGCGCGCCGCCCAAGATTAATCCATATGCAATTTTTATCCAAATCCTCGCCTTTTTTGACATAATTTCTTTGCTAAATGAAATAAATGCTAATGTTATGCATACAAGAACTGCTATGGATATTAAGATAAAAGGAAAGTTGGAATTTGAAAATAAGCCAAACGCAATTCCCCTATTTGCAACAAAAGAAATACTAAATATATTTTTAAT